>JAYUAJ010000310.1:0-9393 GCA_043741375.1 Hyphomicrobiaceae bacterium
CGCTTTGCGCAGCGTGGCGATCTGCACTGAAAGGTTGCTCTCCTCCACGGACATACCCGGCCAGGCCGCGTCCATCAGTTGCGCCTTCGTCAGCACATCACCTTGCGATTTCAGCAGCGCCGCGAGTAGCGCTGCGCCCTTCTGCCCGAGCGCCACCAGCTCGCCGTTGCGGAACAGCGTGCCGTTGCTGGGATCAAGCCGGAAGGGGCCAAAATTGAGAGACTGTGCAGTCATTGTACAAGTTTAGCCGTTTTGGAAACAATTCGGGGTCTTTTCGGCGACGCTTCAATACCCGCGCGCCGCCTTCGCGCAAACTCTCCGGTAGTTGAGTGATCGAAAGCTCAATCGATCCAACCGAGGAGAGCCCAGATGAATACCCAATATTTCGGCAGCGACCTTAATCCCGGCCACCAAGCTGGCGCGGGCTCCCATCTGTCGCCAGAAGCTCAAGAGGCCGCTTATTTCGAGCAGTTCAAGCCCATCGACCGTCGCGCAATACCGATCGTTCCGATGATTTCGGCTGTCACCGGGGTGTTGTTGGGGTTCTTGGCGTTCGGAATTTTGATCCGTTAACGGCATCGGAGAGGCGTACAAATTACTGTCTGGAAGAGGAGCGCAGAATTAACCGCTTCTCTTCTCTCGCGTACACTCGCTCTTGGCCCAAAGCTGAAGTCATTGGTCTGCTGCCCCATCCCCCCAACGCACCCGGCGAAACATATTCACCCCGTCTGTCATAACACATCAATCAAATGGATCGGCACCCAGTTTTCGCCGGTCAGGCCTTGGTAGGGACCCGCGAGACGGGCCGGGTGACTGAGCAGGGCTGGACAAATTTTGCATCGGCTGCCAATTCTGTGGCCTCAGCAAGCACTGTTGTGACCGGTTATTCCCATGACCCAATCCGACGCCAGCACCTCGCGCACCATCGCCGACATCGTCGTTGTTGGCGGCGGATCGAGCGGCGCTGTCATCGCCGCGCGCTTGGTGGAAGCCGGCATGGATGTTGTGCTGGTTGAGGCGGGGCCAGACTACGGCCCGTTCGGCAGCGGCCAGTGGCCGGGCGACCTGCTCGACGCGCATGCCCTGGCACTGTCGCATGATTGGGGCTACGGCCCCGGACCGCTCGACGGACGCGCAGCCTGGACTTTTGAACGGGCGCGTGTGATCGGCGGATGCTCCTCACACAACGGCGCCATTGCCGCAGTGGGCCATGTCAGCGACTACGACGGTTGGAAGCTCCCGGGTTGGGACACCGACAGCCTACGACCGCTCTTTGCGACCGCCCTCGATAAAATGCGGGTGCGGACCTACGAAACACCCGAAATCGGCCCATTTCATTCCCGCTGCCTGGAGGCGGCGGCGGCCTGCGGCTGGCGCATCGCGGATGACTTGTGTGATCTTGATGCCAACGCCTCGTACGGCAAAGAAACGGTCAACATCGTCAACCGGGTGCGCTGGAATACGGCTTTCGCTTACCTCGACCCGGTGCGGCAGCGTCATAATTTCCGTATCATCGATCGCACGCTGGCGGATCGATTTATCGAAACCAAAGATGGTGTGACACTCGTCGGCTGGCGCGATGGACAGGAAGTGCGTATCGAGGCCGGCCGGTTGGTGCTGTCCGCCGGCGTCTACGGCACTCCGGCAATCCTGCAACGGTCCGGCATTGGCCATCCCGAGGCGCTCAAGGCCGCCGGCGTTCGGGCGACGATGGACCTGCCGGGGGTGGGCCGCAATCTGCATGATCATTCCATCGTTTATGCTGACCGGCAAATCGGGCCTGACCTCAAAGGCTGGCTTGACGCATTCGCAGCCACCGGGTTTCTCCCGGAAGAGCAAACCCTCGGCAAAGCCGTGTCGTCGCAGGCAATCGATGGCATCTTTGACCTGCATCTCTTTCCCGTATGCGCATCCACGCAGACCATGCTGACAAAAGGACGCGCGCTGATCGAAGTCGCGTGTATGACGCCGAAGAGCCGAGGGCAACTCGACATCGTTTCGACCGACCCGGGCGTTGCGCCGTTGATTGAGCACAACTATCTCGGCGACCCGGCAGGTCACGACATCGCCGTGCTGCGCGATGGTTTGGTGATGGCCGAAGCGATGCTGGCCATGCCAGCGCTGAAGAGCATTCTCGGCGCGCGCGTCACAGACACGTCAAGCGATGCAGGAATTCGGCGGAACGTGGCGCACTACTACCATCCGGTCGGAACCTGCATGATGGGCGACGGGCCGCTGGCCGTTTGCAACGCGCACGGAGCTGTTCGCGGCCTGTCCCGCGTCACCGTTGGCGACGCTTCGCTGATGCCGCAGATACCGCGAGCCAACACCAATATACCGGCCGTTGTGATCGGCGAGCGGATTGCACAAGGGTTGGTATCGTGAATGGGTTTTCTGACAGTAGCGCTCACCCCGTCTTCAGCAAAATCTGTTTCCAGATCGCGACTTCATCGACGAACAGCCACTCCCGCCGCAGTCCCCAGGGGCCGAACTCGGCGTGGCTGAAGGCCATAACGTGGACGTCGGCGCCGGTCGGAGCCCCGAAGGCGCCCCAGCTTTCGTGTTTTCCAGTGAGCGACCAGCGCAACGCCGCGCGCGGGGAAAATCCCGGGTCGTCGCGGCCGATCTGGTGGTGGATTTCGAATTTGGCGTTGGGGAACGCCGACCGGAGGTTGAGCCAGAAGCGGTCTGCGGCGACCCAGCCGTGGCCGACGACACCGCCCGGCAGTTCGAGATGGCAGGCGCGGTCATAGGCGCGCGGGATCACCGCGATGTCGGCGGCCATGATCTGTTGCAGGATGTCCGCATAGCGCTTGCCGGCGGGATGGTCGTTGCCACGGCCTTTGTACTTCGCGGGTGCGTCGGTCGCGGGAGTGAAGGGCTTGTGGCACTTCTCCGGCCCGCCCTCGCGCTCAATCTCGGCCGCCGCAAAAGCCTTCGGCTCGATGCCGAGTTGGCGCAAGCATTGGGCGGTATCGTGCAGCAGCCACTCGTCATAGATCTGGTCGTTGAGGCAGGCGCAATCGGCGATCACCCGCTGCTTGATCAGCTTGCCGGTCGGCGGGCCGAACGGGCCAGCGACCGTGTGCGTGAAGGTGCTGGTCAGCCGATGCGATGACAGAAAACCGTCGGTCTCGTTGCCGGACCAGATCACATCCTCGCCATAGGCATTGGTGTCCGGGTAAAGTGCGAGCGACTGCAGCGTTTCGTTGATGACCGCGACATTGCCGATGACGACGCCATGCGGCGAGCGCTTGGCCATGTCCTTGGTGTAATAGTGGTGCAGCGTGTGGACGTTGCGATCCTCCCAGATCTCCTTGGTGATGCCGAGGATATAGTCGGGGAGATCCGTCCACTTTGGATTGAAGCCCTTCATGATCCTCGTCCTTT
This sequence comes from Hyphomicrobiaceae bacterium, assembly GCA_043741375.1. Classification (GTDB taxonomy): domain Bacteria; phylum Pseudomonadota; class Alphaproteobacteria; order Rhizobiales; family Hyphomicrobiaceae; genus JANYHF01. The sequence continues at coordinate 3,391 of JAYUAJ010000310.1, forward strand.
CCTGGATGATTTTTGGAACTTTGATCGCCGCGAACACGTCGGTTCTGGCATGGGATGAATACGCATGCAACAGGCGCTGCCGCGACCCCTTGTCTTGACGCCGGATTCGTGTTTGTCTCTGTTGCATACGAATGCAAAAATTGAGCACGCCTCGCGCGGATCAGGCGCCAATGCGCCGGAACGCTCGGGAGTAAGCCAACTTTCGCATCGTTTGTGATTGTTAGGGAGGAACTCATGACATTCGCTTTGAAAGCCTTCGTATCGCTAAGCGCCCTCGCACTCTCCGCAACCGTAGCAACGGCCGATTGTGGCATCGCCTCAGGTTCGGTGCGCATCCTGTCCAATGACTTCGAAGCCCTGCACGTGGTTGCGGCGGCGGCCGAAGAGTGCGCTTCCGCCACGGTCAAGGTGACGAAAAACCAGACCGACAAGCATAAGAATCTGCAAGTCCCGGCATTGAAGGCTAACCCGGCAGAATACACCGTGGCCGTCGTCGCCAACAATTCGGTGGTGCCGTTGCTGACTGAGGGGCTGATCCGGCCGCTCGATGACCTCGTCGCCAAATACGGGCAGGACATCCAGCCCAATCAGCTGATCAAGATCGACGGCAAGGTGATGGCGGTCGCCTTCATGGCCAACTCTCAACATTTGTTCTTCCGCAAGGACTTGCTCGCCAAGGCTGGCGTCGCCGCGCCGACAACCTATGAGGGGGTGCTCGAAGCAGCCAAGGCGCTGAAAGACAAGGGTATCTTAGCGCACCCGCTGGGTGCCGCTGACGCGGCAGGGTGGGATCTCGCGGCCGAGTTCGTCAACATGTATCTCGGCTATGGTGGCGAGTTTTTCGAGCCGGGGTCGGCAAAGCTCGCGATCAACAACGAAAAGGGCCTGGCGACACTGGGGATGATGCGGTCACTGACGGCCTATATGGGTCCCGAATACCTGACCTACAACGCCGACGTGCTGAACAAAGAGTATCAGGGCGGAAAGATCGCCATCAACAACAACTGGGGTTCGCTTGCCGGAGCAGCGATCGATCCGAAGGTCGCGACCGCCGACGTTGTGGCGAACACGGTGTTCGCGGCGGCGCCAACGGTCGGTGGCGGGACAATCCCGGCGGCAGCGCTGTGGTGGGACGGCTTCTCGATCGCCAAGAACATCTCAGACGAGGATGCCGAGGCATCGTTCCGCGCCATGGTGCATGGCATCAGCCCGGACGTCGCCGCCAAGCATCCGAATGCGGCGACCTGGCTGATCAAGGGTTATGTTCCCGGACCAGCAGCGGTCGGCGTAATTGGCACCGCGAACGGCGGCGCGCGCCCCTATCCAATGGTGCCTTATATGGGCACACTGCACACGGTGCTGTCGACGGCCCTCGCCGACTTCATCAAAGGCAGCGAGGACGCGCCAAAAGCCATGGCTGATGTCGAAGCCGCCTACAACGCGGCAGCGAAGGAAGGCGGCTTCCTGAAGTAGCGCTTTCCGCCTCTCCCCGCTTTGGCGGGGAGAGGCGGACCGGAACGCGACCAGGAGTAGGCGCATGCCCCATCGCACATTCCTACTGTTCACGCTGCCCTCGATCGTGGTGATGATCATTTTCATCGCGCTGCCGATCGTGTCGATCGCTGTCCAGTCGCTGTTTCGCGAATACGATAAGGTTCTGGTTTCGTCAGAGACCTGCCAGCCGCTCGGCGGATGCAAAACCGAGATGCGGGTCGATAGCGAAGCGACCGCGCGTCTCGCGAAAAAGCAGCCGCTCGGTCAGTTCAACGGTTTTGGCACCTACGTCGACCACAACCACCTGGCTTTCAAAGACCTTGGCGAGATCGTGTCAGGCAGTTCTGGTCTCGCCGAAATGGCCGCGCGCATCTACAATCTGCCGTTCTACCGTGCGCTGACCTTCACGCTGGTCTACACTTTCCTAGTGACGCCACTCGCCATGGGTCTCGGTTTCCTGATCGCGCTCGCTGTCAACACCGTGCCAGAGCTGATCAAGGGGCCGGTGATCTTCTTTTCGCTGCTGCCGATGGTGATCACGCCGCTGATCGGCTCGCTGGTCCTGTTCTGGATGATCAACGCCGAGGGCATCATTGGCGTCGCGGTGCAGAAGCTGGCCGGCGACCCGGAATTGTCGTTGCAGTCGTCCCTGGTGATGACTTGGATCACGCTCATTTTCCATGGCATCTGGACCAATGCGCCGTTCTCATTCATCGTCTTCTATGCCGGGCTGCAGACAGTTCCGGCCGACACGCTCGAATCCGCGATGATCGACGGCGCGAGCCGTTTTGAGCAGGTGCGCTTCGTTGTCATTCCGGCGCTGCTGCCGCTCGCGACGTTCATCCTGCTCGTGCAGCTCATGGACAACTTCCGCGTCTTCGAGCCGATCCTCGGCTTCAACGCCGCTGCTAACGCGACATCGCTCAGTTATTCGATCTATGTGGCTCTCAACAATCAGAACGCGCAGATGTTTTCGTCTGCCGCGGCAACTTCGATGCTGACGATCATCGGAACCGCCGTGCTGCTGACGCCCGTGCTGATCCGCACCGCCCGCGAGTTCGATTTCCGGCCAGGGGCGCGGTGATGTCAGCAGCCCATCACCGCCGTCCGTTGCCTCTCACCGTGCTGTCGACCGGCTTCGTCCTGCTCTGGTTGTTCCTCGCCGCGTTCCCGCACCTCTGGACCATCTGGGGCTCGTTCAAGCTGCAGGCGGATTTCTTCTCGCGCGAAAGCTTCATGAACGCCATCACCGGCGTCAACACCACGGCGCAGACCGGCCACTCGGTGACGGGTGATGCGTATTACGGCGCCTGGGTCACGTCCGAATTCTGGCGATCGGTGATCAACACCTCAATCGTCACTTTGTGCGTCACTTGCATCTCGTTGCTGCTTGGAACCTTTGCCGGCTATGCGCTTGCCCGTACCGGCCACCGCTACAAGTTCTGGATCCTGATTTCGGCGCTGGTGTTCCGGGCGATGCCGGGCATCACACTTGTGTCCGGCTACCTGCTTCCCTTCTTCCAGTTGAACATCTGGGGCTATCTGCCTACCGCAATCATCGTACTTGTCGCGCTCAATCAGCCGTTCACGCTGTGGATGCTCTATTCCTTTTTTCTCGGCATCCCGAAGGACCTCGATGAGAGTGCGCTCGTTGACGGTTGCACGCGCTTCCAGGCCTTTCGCCTCGTCATCGTGCCGGTGATGTGGCCGGGCATCGTCACCGCCGGATTGTTCAGCTTCCTGCTCGGCTACAACGATTTTGCCGTCACCTCGATGCTGCTCACCCAGGACAATCAGACCATGGTGCCGAAGATCGCTAGCTTCCTTGGCAAGATCCAGGCGGAAGGCAAGGTCATGTACGCGGTGGCGGCCGTCGTTTCGACAACACTGCCGATTTTTCTCCTGGTCATGGTCTTCCAGAGGCAGATCGTCAGTGGGCTCACCGCCGGCGCGGTGAAGGGATAGCCATGGCCTCGATCCGCCTGAAGAACATTTCGAAACGCTGGGGCGCCTTCGTCGCGGTGGCGGACGTCACTCTCGATGTCGCCGACACGGAATTCCTGGTGCTGCTCGGGCCGTCTGGCTGTGGCAAGACCACGACCATGCGGATGATCGCCGGGCTTGAAAGCGTCAGCGACGGCGAAATCTGGATCGGTGACCGGCTCGTCAACAAGCTTGAGCCGAAGGACCGCGACATCGCCATGGTGTTCCAGAGTTACGGCCTCTATCCGACGATGACGGTCTACGAGAACATCCGCTTTCCGTTGCGGGTGCGCAAGGCGCCCAAGGAAACCCACAACGAGCGGGTGATGCGGGCGGCACGGATGGTTGAACTGACGGACCTGCTCGACCGGCGGCCAGCGGCGCTTTCTGGCGGGCAACGGCAGCGGGTGGCGCTTGCCCGCGCGATCGTCCGTGAGCCAACCGTTTTCCTTTTGGATGAGCCGCTGTCGAACCTCGACGCCAAGCTCCGGGTTTCGACGCGGGCGCAGATCAAGAACCTGCATCACGAGCTCAAGACAACAACGATCTACGTCACCCACGATCAAATCGAGGCGATGACGCTCGCCGACCGGGTGGTGGTTATGAACAAGGGCGTGGTGCAGCAGGTCGGCACACCGCTCGACATCTACGACCAACCGCAGAACACGTTCGTCGCCGGTTTCATCGGCTCTCCGGCGATGAACCTCGTCGAGGGCGAACTGGCGGACGGCGTGTTCACCGCCGCGAACATCAAGATTGCCGGCCTCTCGAAGGGAGCATCCGGACCGCTGACCCTCGGATTTCGGGCCGAGGATGCAAGCCTCGTCGATACTGGCGGTGACATCGCTGCTCCTGTCTATTCCATGGAACTACTCGGCGAGGCCTCAATGGTCACGGTCCAAGCGGGCGGCACACTCGTCGCAATCAAGGCCGCGAAAGGCTATCGCGCCACCATCGGCAGCCCCATCCAGGCACATGTTCCGGCCACTGCCTGCCACCTTTTCGACCGCACCACCGGCGCCCGCATGAAGCAAGCGAGACCACAATGATGACACCGCAACAGATGGCAGCCCGTATCGTTCGCTACGGCGACTTGAAGCCGTGCCGAACCGCCTTCATCGACGCCCATACGCCGGGCTCGAACCAGAAAGAGAACTTTACCATCATCGGCGCCGGCGTTTCCGAATCCGCCGATCAGCACATCCATATCCGCGAGACGCCAGGCTTCAACATCGGCGCCGCTGGGCAGCCGCCGAAGTGCCGGAATTCGCTGCACGTTCATCGCACGGCGGAAGTGTTCTTTGTGCTGTCGGGCCGCTGGCGGTTCTTCTGGGGTCGCTTTGGCAAGGCCGGCGAAGTGACGCTCACTGAGGGCGACATCATCAACATCCCGACCGGTATTTTCCGCGGCTTTGAAAACATTGGCACCGACTACGGAATGATCATGGCGATCCTCGGCGGCAACGATGCCGGCGGCGGCGTGATCTGGGCCCCGCAGGTGATCGAAGACGCCAAGGAGCACGGCCTGGTGCTCGGCGCCAATGGCAAGCTCTACGACACCAAGACAGGCCAGAAGCTGCCGGACGGCGTCGGGCCGATGCCGGTTCTGACTGACGGCGAGCTGAGAGCCATCCCCGAACCAACGACGCATGACGTGGTCCCCCGCCATGTCGCCCGCTACCATGACATGATGGCGCTGGCCGACCGGCAGCCAGCAAAGGTGATCGGACCTGATGCCATGCTGCCGGACAAGCCGGGTTTCGAGGTTGATTTCATCACGCGTGGCTCTGTCCCGCCCGATCCTTACCAGACCCCGCGCCACGAAGTGCTGATGGTGATGCGCGGTTATTGGCGGCTTGGCTGGGACGGCGGCGAGGCGACGCTCGCCCCTGGCGACACCTGCGCGGTCCCGCCCGGCCTCGCGCATTCCATCACCCCAACGATGACCGGCGAAGCGAGCCTGTTCCGCGTCCGCAACACCGACGATCCCGCCGGCCCGACCTGGAAAGGCAACGCCTGATGACCCGCATCCTCACCACCCATGTCGGCTCATTGCCGCGCACCCAAAAGGTCGTTGACTTTCTGTTCGCGCGCGAACGCGGTGAGGCCTACGACCCTGCCGCCTTCGACGCAGCAATGGCTGAGGCGGTCGACGACACCGTCCGCAAACAGGTCGAAGCGGGAGTCGACATCGTCTCCGACGGCGAGACCTCGAAAATCTCCTACGCGACCTACGTCAAGGACCGGTACACCGGCTTTTCCGGCGACAGCCCGAGGAATGCGCCCGCCGATCTGAAACTCTTCCCGAGTTTTCTCGAGCGGCTAGTCAATTCCGGCGGCACTCCGCAGTATGCCCGGCCGATGTGCACCGGCGAGGTCCGGCCGAAAGGCCAGGGCGAACTCGCCAAGGACATTGCCAATCTGCAAACGGCGATGACAAAGCACGGGGCCAAACGCGGCTTCATGAACGCAGCGTCGCCGGGCGTGATCTCGTTGTTCCTGCAAAACCAGCATTACAAGACCCGT
>JAYUAJ010000311.1:0-4039 GCA_043741375.1 Hyphomicrobiaceae bacterium
ACGCCCTGCTCCGCTGCCGTCGGAATGTCGGGCACACCGGGCAGGCGCTTGTCGGTGGCCACGGCCAATGCGCGCAGGCGTCCCGACTGGATCAGCGGCATCGAAGAGGTCACGTCGGCGATGCCGATGGTCACCTCCCCGCCCGCCACTGCCTTTGCCGCGTCGGGCGAGCTCTTGTACGGCACGGGCCACAGCTCGATGCCGGCCCGTTCGGCGAAGAGCACGCCCATCATCTGGTAGCCGGCCGAGCCGGTGCCGATGCTCAGTTTGCCGGGATTGTGTTTCGCGGCGGCCATGAATTCGCCGAGCGTCTTGTGGGGCGAGTCGGCGGGCACCACCAGCACGATCGGCGAGCGGATGAACAGCGACAGCGGCACGAAATCCTTCAACGGGTCATAGGGCAGCGTCTTGAACAGCGCGACATTGTGGGCGAAGGTGGAGCTGCTACCGGCGAACAGCGTATAGCCGTCGCGCGGCGCGCTCAGCACCGCCTGCACCGCGATGAAGCCGTTGCCACCGCCCTTGGGCTCCACCACCACCGCTTGCCCGGTGAGGTCGGTGAATTTCTGACCGATGAAGCGTGCCACCAGCTCGGCGCCGCTGCCCGGCGGGAAGGGGATCACGAAGCGCACCGGCCGCGACGGGTATGCAGCGGCGCTTTCGGCAGCGAACGCAGTCGTGAGCGGCGCTGCCACATTGGCCGCGACCGCGCCCGCGAGCATGCGCAATGCGCCGCGTCGGCCGATGGTGATCTGCTGCTGGCTCATGTTTTCTGTCCTTTGCCTTGCAGACTGGAGGCCGAGCCGGTGCGTGCTCCTCTATCGATCAAAGCGCGCATCATCTCGGCAGCGCTCCAGGGCGAAAGCACAGGTTCAGGCTTCAAAGTGGACCAACCAATCGATCTGAAAATCGCTATGGGCTCTACGCCGACATTGCCTTGATCAATGGGCCGATTTCAAGAACTCAATGCCGTGCTCAGCGCCGGCGCACCAGCCGCCCGGGAAATTTTTTCGTGGAATGGCCATCCTGGCGGGTGATGACGCCGGACACCATGGTCATCACATAGCCGTCGGCCTGCTGCATCAGGCGCCGGCCGTGCGCCGGCAGGTCGTATACAGCATTGGGCCGGTGCAAACGCATGCGCTGGTAGTCGATGATGTTCAGATCCGCCTTCATGCCGGCGGCCAGGAGGCCGCGGTCGCGCAAGCCAATGAGCTGCGCACCCTTGAAGCTCAGCGAGCGAATCACTTCCGTCAGGGGGATGCGTTCGCCGCGGCTGCGGTCGCGCGTCCAGTGGGCGATCATGAAAGTCGGCAGGCTGGCATCGCAGATGTAGCCGCAGTGCGCCCCGCCGTCGCCGAGGCCGAGGACCGTGGCGGGATGCACCAGCATCTCACGCGACTCGGCCAGATCGCCGAAAGCGTAGTTGAACAACGGGCGCACGAAGACCGCCCGTCCATCGTCTATGAGCATCTGGTCGTAGGCGAACTCGTTGGGAGTGAACCCGTGGCGCCGGGCCGTGGCTGCAATGCTGTCTTCCGGCCGGGGCTCGTAGTTGGGGGGGTCCCCCAGCAAGTAGACGCCGTCCAGGTCGGTCGCCCGCTCCATCTGTCGCTCATGCAGTCCCGTCGGATCAAGCGGGCTTTCGGAAAGGATCTTCTTGCGCATTTCACGTGTAGCAAGCAAGGCGCAGCGCTGCGCCAGCGGCAGGTCGGCAATGGCCGCATAGGACGGATGGTAGGAGAAGGGATTCATGCCCAGGTCCAGCCCCATGAGCATGCCGATGGCCCGACCGCAGACCTGGCCGGTGATTTCGATGTTCTCGGTCCGGCTCTCCTCCAGCAGGCCCAGCACCTGGCGCCAGCGTTCGGGCCGCGTGTGCTGCTGCAGCAGCAATACCGTGATGGGCCGGCCGGTGGCGTGGGCCACCTTGCGGAAGTCCTCGAAGTCCTGCAGCGGATCGTCGAATTCCGTCACCAGCTGGAGCAGGCCGGCACCCGCGTCCTGCAGTCCCTCGGCCAGTGACATCAATTCAGGAAGGCCGGCCTGGTAGGTCGGCGTGGCAGACCCGTCGCTGCCCTTGTGGTTGTAGCTGCGGGAGGTGGACACGCCGACGGCGCCGGCTCGCACGCCCTCGGCCACGATGCGTCGCATCGCAGCGCAATCGGCAGCGGTGGCGGGCTCGCGCGCGGCGCCGCGTGCACCCATCGCATAGACCCGGACGGCGGCGTGCGGCACGTAGGCAGCGAGGTCGATGTCGTAGTTTCGGCTGCCCAGGAAATTCAGGTAGTCGGGGAAGGTTTCCCAGGCCCAGGGAACGCCTTCGTCGAGCACCACCCCGGGAATGTCTTCCACGCCTTCCATCAGCCGCAGCAGCCGGTCGCGGTCCGCCGGTCGGCAGGGCGCGAAGCCGACGCCGCAGTTGCCGATCACCGCCGTCGTGACGCCGTGCATGGAAGACGGCGTGATGGAGTGGCTCCAGGTCACTTGGCCGTCGTAATGGGTGTGCACGTCGATGAAGCCCGGCGTGACCAGCATTCCCCGGGCATCGATTTCCCGTCCTGGTCCGCTGCCGACCTTGCCCACCGCCGCGATGGAACTGCCCACGATCTCCACATCGCCGGCGAAGGCAGGCGCACCCGATCCATCGACGATGAGGCCGCCGCGGATGAAGGTTCTCGATCTTTCCGGCGTTTGCGCCAACAGGTCAGCATGCGTCATGGTTTTTGCCCTTCATTGCAGCTCGATCTTGGCGGTCGCGGCAATGCGCTTCCAGAGCTCGATCTGCTCACGCCAGAAAGAACGCATCTCGTCGGCGCCGCCGCTCATGATCTGGACGTTCTGCGCGGCGTAGAAATCCTTGGTGTCCTGCGATGCCAGGATGCGCATGAACAGCGCCGACAACTTGTCGACGATCGGCTTGGGCGTTGCGGCGGGGGCCACCGCGGCGATCCAGGTGTACGCAGTGAAGCCAGGGATACCGGCATCCGCCGAGGTCGGTATGTTAGAAAAGCTTGGCAGGCGCTGGTCGCTAGCTACCACCAACGGGCGCAACTTTCCCGTACGGATCAGCTCGGCGCTGGCCGAGATTTCAACGAAGCCCAGCTCCACCTGCCCCGACATCACGGCCAACAGCACTTCGGGCACGCCCTTGTAGGGGACGTTCAGCATCTTCACGCCGGTCTTTTCCATGAACAGCTCGGCCGCCAGCTGGAAGGCCGCCGAGCCGGTGCCGGCGTTCAGTTTGCCGGGCGACTTCTTCGCTGCGTCGACGACGTCGCCGATGGTCTTGTAGGGCGAGCTGGGCGACACCACCAGCAGCGACGGCGTCTTCATCACCGCGGAAATCGGCGCAAAGTCGGCCAGGGGGTCGTAAGGGAGGGTTTTGAAGAGCGCCAGGTTTGTGGCCAGCGTGGAGCTGCTGCCGAACAGGAGGGTGTAGCCGTCGGCCGGTGCAGCTTTCACCGCCTGCACAGCAGGAAAACCGTTGCCGCCGGCGCGGTTGTCCACCACCACCGGCTGACCGGTGAGCTCGGTGAGCCTCTTGGCGAAGTGACGGGCCGACAGGTCGGAGCCCGAGGCTGCCGCGAAGGGCACGATCAAGCGGATGACGCGGTTGGGGTAGTCCGCCGCCTGGGCCGATGCCAGCTGCGGGCAACACGCCAAGGTGGCGGCGGCCAGCGCGAGAAGGAGGCGCCGGTCGCGAACCATGCCCGGGACGCCGGCGAGGGATCCTTTGCTCATCGTTGTCTCCTGCCCTGGAGTCGGGCGGCTTCTCGTGAAATGGAAGCGCCCTGCCCATGTTACCCATCGCAAAGCCGGAAAGAACCACGCGGCGGCGGCCGCTTGCACACCACGAGCATGGGGTCTTTCGCTCAACACCCTGGCGGCGCAGGCGGCACGAAGGGTTGCATGGTCCCCGGGGGTCGCGAACGGCAGCTCGAAGGAGGCGCTCCGCCTGAATCCGCGCCTCGCTGGCCAGTTTGCGCCACATGGCGACGTCCTTGCGAATGAATTCAGTGACTTGCGCGGTCGTCAT
>JAYUAJ010000312.1:0-20640 GCA_043741375.1 Hyphomicrobiaceae bacterium
GCGCCCAACTCGGCTGCCATTTCGCCGATGGACGACGACAATCCGCCTGCGCCGCAATCGGTGATCGCCGTGTACAGCTTTTCATCGCGGGCGCGTAAAACCGCTTCCAGGGCCTGTTTTTCGTGGATCGGATGGCCGATCTGGACCGATGAGCCCGCGATCTGTGCGGTTTCCACGCCCATTTCCATAGACGAGAACGTCGCGCCGCCGATGCCGTCCCGTCCGGTGCGGCCGCCGATGACGACGACCAAATCCCCGGGATTGGCCGCACGCGGATGGCTCCCGCGCGGTACGATGCCCAGGCAGCCGCAGAACACCAGCGGATTGGCGGTGTACCCTGGATCGTAGCAGAACGCCCCGTTGACGGTGGGGATGCCCATCTTGTTGCCGTAGTCCTCGATACCGCGCGTCACGCCTTCGGCGATGCGACGGGGGTGCAGCACGCCAGCCGGGAGTCTTTCCGGGTCCATATCCGGCGGGCCAAAGCATAGCACGTCGGTGTTGGCGATGGGCCTAGCCGACACGCCAATGATGTCGCGCACCACGCCGCCGACGCCGGTATTGGCGCCGCCGAACGGTTCCAGCGCCGACGGATGATTGTGTGTCTCGACCTTGAAGGCGATGTCCCAATCATCCGTGAACGCTACCACGCCGGCATTGTCAACGAAGGCCGAACGCACCCAGGGTTTGTTGATTTTTTCGGTGGCGGCGCGGATGTAGGTTTTGAGCAGGCCGTCGATCTCGCGCGGGGGCTGGCCCGCCTCGGAGTATTGGATGCGGGCGCGAAAGGTTTTGTGCACGCAATGCTCGGACCAGGTCTGGGCCAGCATTTCGATTTCGGCGTCAGTGGGGTCGCGGCCCTCGGCGCGGAAAAAGGTCCGTATCGCCCGCATCTCGTGGACGTCGAGGGCGAGGCGGCGCAATTTGCTTAACGCCAAAAGTCCGTCATCGGAGAGATCGCGCAGCGGCAGGGTGGCGACCTCGGGCCGGAAGGCGCTCGTGTCGGCGACGAAGGGCGCCTGGATCGGACGGTCGATGGTTGAGGTTTGCACCACCTGGTTAATGATCAGGCTCTCGGCGATGCGCCTTGCCGTATCCGCATCCAATGACCCCGTCAGGACATAGCGCTGGCCGACGGCGATCTGGCCCAGGCCGTCGATGCCGATGGTGGTGGCTCCTGTGCGCAAGCTTTCAGCCGCGCTGTCGGTGACGCCGGGGAGCAGGGTGACTTCGATGGTCTGCTGGTTGGGCTTGGCGGCGGGCGGGGCGCCGGTGCGCGCCTGCTCCAGAATGTCGTCGACCAGAAGCGTCGTGATGAGGCGCTGCAACTCGGGTGCGGCCAGCTTGCCCTCGATGAAGTAGAGGTCGCTGACGGTGATGCTCTCGGGCGCGGGAATGCCTGACGCTGCAACTTGACGTAGCAATCGTTGGCCGCGCGCATCGGGACGGCCGGATTTTGGAGCAACCTCGATGCGGGCGATCATGGCGAACCTTTGAGCCTGGGCAAACCACAAGGGAGCTGTGTTCGAGCCGTACGGAACGCGACGCCATGCGACGCAACGCGACGCAATACGACACCAGCAGGACGCAGACGTGGTCAAGCCGCCAGCCTCGTCGAGCGCCATGTTGCACTGCGGTATGGTTTCGTCACAGAACGTTAACAGAGTCGAGTCTGCAACGCGCCGCACCCCTTAAATCCACAGGCAATTTCAAACCGATAGGCCGCGCATGCGGTCGGGCAGCTGGGCGATGACATCGGTGTCCGCATTGGCAAACGCAATCCGGATATGAGTATCCTGCCCCGGCCCAAAGTAGGTTCCCGGCAGCGCCAGCACGCCGTGTTTCATGGCCAACGTTTCGGCCACCGCAATCGAGGGTTTGCCGGGAAACGGGTGGCGGACATAGGCGAAGTAGGCGCCCAACGAGGAGACCTGCCAATCGTTAACGGCACCCAGCGCTGCCCGGCAGGCGGCCCCGCGCCGGACGATTTCGTCGCGGGTTTCCTTGCGCCATTGCCCAAGCGCCGAAATGCCCCAGGCCACCGCCGCCTGGGCCGGCCGGGGCGGGCAGATGATGATGGTGTCGAGCGACTTCTCCATCTGCTTGACGATGCGCCCGCCCGCCGTGATGGCGCCCAGCCGGTGGCCGGGGATCGCGTAGGCCTTGGAGAAACTGTAGAGCTGGACCACGTGGTCGCGCCAGTTGCGGCGGCGGAACAGCTCGTGCGGGCGGCCATGCGGCTCGGGGAGGAAATCGCGGTAAGTTTCATCGACAACCAACCAGATACCGCGCGATTCCGCCAGATCCGCGAACTTGGCGATGGTCGCGGCAGAGTAAATGGCGCCGGTCGGGTTGTTCGGCGTGACCAGCACGATGGCGCGCGTGCGGGCATCGATCAGCCCGGCGGCAACCTCGGGATCGGGCACAAAACCGGCCTCCGCCTGGGTGGGCAGCGGGCGCGCCTCGATGCCGAGCATGCTCAGCGCCATCTGGTGATTGAAGTACCACGGCGTCGGCAGCAGCACGTTGTCGCCGGCCTTGGCCAGCGCCAGCATGGTGATGAAGAAGGCGAGGTTGCAGCCGGCTGTGATATGGACGTCGGCGGGGGCAATTTCGGCCCCATAGACGGCCGATTGCTCAGCCGCAAAGGCCTTGCGCAGGACATCGTCGCCAAAGATCGCGCCATAGCGGGCGCTGGTGGGATCGGCCGCCCCCAGACCCAGACGCTGCAGCAACTCGGCCGGTGGTGGTGTGCCAGGAGCCGCCTGCGCCATGTTGATCAGCGGCCCGGCAGCCCCGTCATAGCGCGCCACCCAGGCATAGGCCTCGGGAATGCACGGCGTCGCGGTGTCGAGAAGGTGCGGATTGAGCGGGGCTTGCATGAGCGGGCTTCCGGGTGGCGTTGGGGGATAGAGCCTTGGCGGCGCCCCGGCTGTCAACCGCCACGCCATTGATAATAATTGCCGTCCGGTGTCGAATTGACCCCGACCGGCGCGTCATAGGCAGGACAGGGCATCAGGCTCTGCCGCCAAACCCGTAGGAGCACACCATGCAGTATATGCTTTTGATCCACGCCGATGAAACCGGTTTTGCGCGGATGAAACCAGAAGATGCCGAGAAGGCGATGGCGGGTTATTTCGCCTACAACGATGCGCTGAAAAAGGCCAAGGTCTGGGTGGGTGGCGACCGGCTCAAGCCGAGCGCCACAACCAGCACTGTGCGAGTGACGGATGGCAAGACCAAGGTGCAGGATGGCCCTTTTGCCGAGACCAAGGAGCAGCTTGGAGGCTATTATCTCATCGACGTCCCCGACCTCGACGAGGCCATCAAATGGGCGGCCAAGTGCCCCGGTGCACATCACGGCACGATGGAAGTCAGGGCCATCTGGGCCAGTGACACGGCGGAGTCACGACTGCAGTATCGCAAGTAGTTGCAAGCTAGCGAGCTGGGGCCGTGGAAAAGGCTAGAAATCCTGCGGCCCGGGCCGCCGCCGAAGCAGCCGCCCGCCAAAGTTACGGCAAGCTGGTCGCCTATCTCGCCGCCCGCAACCGCGATGTCGCCTCGGCTGAGGATGCCTTGGCCGAGGCCTTCGCCGCTGCGCTGGAGCAGTGGCCACGGACCGGCGCGCCGGACAATCCGGAGGCTTGGCTGCTGACCGTGGCACGGCGCAAGCAGATCGATTCGGCGCGCAAGGCCAAGCGCGGCGAGGCGGCCGCGCCGCATCTGCACCTGTTGGCCGAGGACATGATGGCCGCCGCTGATGGCACCGAACACATCCCCGACCGCCGCCTGGCGCTGATGTTTGCCTGCGCCCATCCCGCTATCGATCCGGCCATCCGCACGCCGCTGATCTTGCAGGCCGTGCTGGGGCTTGACGCAGCGTCCATTGCGTCCGCCTTCCTGGTATCGCCCACCGCCATGAGTCAGCGGCTGGTGCGCGCAAAGACCAAGATCAAGGAGGCCGGAATCCCATTCCGGGTCCCAGAGAACGGCGAGCTCGCAGAACGGCTCGAAGCGGTGTTGGAGGCCATCTATGCGGTGTATTCGCAGGGCTGGAGCGATGCGGACGGCACGCACGACCTCGCCCATGAAGCCATTTTCCTCGGCCGCCTGATGGCGACCCTGATGCCGGAGGAGCCCGAGGTTCTGGGCCTTGCCGCATTGATGCTGTTTGCGCAGTCGCGCCAGGCGGCCCGGCGAGACAGCAACGGCGGCTATGTTCCGCTCTCCGAGCAGGACACCACCCTTTGGGACCGCAAGATGATTGGCGAGGCAGAAACGCTGCTGTGCCAAGCCAGCGACGACGGCCGGATCGGACGTTACCAGCTTGAAGCGGCCGTGCAGTCGGCCCACACCACGCGGGCACGAACGGGGCGCACCGACTGGCTGGCCATAGAGGCTCTGTATGATGGCTTGCTGACGCTGACCGGATCGCCAGTTGTCGCGATCAATCGCGCCATCGCGCTCGCCGAAACCCGCGGCCCCGAAGCCGGGCTTGCAGCGTTGGCGGCAGCAGGCGATGTGACGCAGTACCAGCCTTATTGGGCCGCAAAAGCAAGCCTGTTGGCCCGCGTCGGCGATATGGTAACCGCCGATGCGGCCTACGCGCAGGCCATTGGCCTGTCAGCCGACCCGGCCGTGCGCGCGTTCCTGCAAAAACAAAGGCAGGCGCTCCGCCATTAAATCGGCGATGCTACCTGCCTTCGCGTCCGGCCCCGAGACGGGTTCAACTGAATGTCAGCCACAGGCCTTTAGGCACTGATTGCGCTCGCCAAGGCACTTGTAGCTGTCGTGCGTGGTCTTCATGCACTGATCGTGCGCGGCATTACAGGTCGCAGCACACTGATTGTCGGCGCGTGCCGGTGTCACACTGCCGCCGGTCAGCGTCTGCGCAGCGATGACTGCCGCAACAGCCCCCGCGGCGGCAACCATCATCCAACGTCGGGTCGTGCTCATCGTCTGTCCTGACAATCTCGAGCCCGATAAGCCTGATAGCCAAACGACGGCTCATGCCGCATGACCAGGACTGTTTGGCGGGGCCAGGAAACCATCCGGCTTGCCACCTTGGCAGGCAATGTACCTGTTCGGAGATGAATGCGATCTGAACGATTGGGTCTTGAAAATGTTGAGGGCGCCCCCATGAGGGGGGGGGCGCCCTCCTTGCTTTCTAGGCGGTCGCAACTAAAACGCTAAGCGGCAGCTTTGTGCTCGATCACCTTCTCAGGTGCGGGCCCACGGGCCGATAGGGAGCCGCCGATCGCGATGGTGCGCGGCTTCATTTTTTCCGGCACCTCGCGGACCAGATCGATGTGCAGCATGCCATCCTTGATGTCGGCGCCCTTCACCTCGACATAGTCGGCCAGCTGGAAGCGGCGCTCAAAATTCCGCCCCGCGATGCCGCGATAGAGGAATTCGTTGCCCTTGGCCTCCTCGCCCTTCTGACCGGTGACCTTAAGCAAACTGTCTTCCAACTCGACCTTGATATCGGACGGGGTGAAGCCGGCGACCGCCATGGAGATGCGGTAGCTGTTCTCGCCAAGCCGTTCGATGTTGTAGGGCGGGTACGTCGGAGCGTCGTTGGCAGGTCCGGTCAGGCTGTCAAACAGGCTCGCCAAATGGTCGAAGCCAACGCTGGAGCGATAGAGGGGGGCATAGTCGAACTGTCGCATCACATGATCCTCCTGAAGGAAGCGACCCGTGGAATGATCCGCCCTGTTGGGCCGGACCCTTGGGATGTCGCGCCGCCATCATGGCCGGCGTGACAGCATTGAAATGGGAGCGCTATTGGCAATTTCAAGTGGCACGGGACCGTGGCCGTCCCACATGTCCTCAAACAGAACTTAAGCCGTTGGGATCAATCGATAAAACGCGCAAGTCGAACATGAATGGTTGCTGAACGAACTCGTGGCTTTCGGTTCATCTGGATTGCGGCAGCTTCGTGGCCTTGGGGTGTCATGAGGAGGTTGATATGACGAAGCGACAACGGCTTTTCGCAGCAGCATTTGGCACAGCACTTGGCCTCGCCTTGGGCCTGTCCGCGCTCAGCGGATCCGCCTACGCGGCCGATCTTGGCGACGGTACATACGGCTTGCAATTGCCCTATATCGAGGGCGAGGTTGGCGGCGATCAGCCGGTTCTGGTTGGACACCGCTTTCGGGTCGCACCACCCGCTTACGATCCGCAGGCAGACTATCAGCAGAGCTACGGGCAGTATCCAGATCAGCAAGAGCCGTTGCCGCCCAGGCCGAATGGACGGTGCCTGCAGTCGTTCCAGATCGAACGCATGCTGGCGGCGCAAGGCTGGCGCAATTTCGTCAATCCGCAACGCGGCGTCGACGTCGTCGGCCTGACGGCAAGCCGCCCGAACGGTCTCACCTACCGGCTTAAGCTCGACCGCTGCACCGGTATCATCGTCTCGGCCAACCTGTTGGACCAACCCGACACCCGGCGCAACTACTCTTACAATCCCGAAGCGCCGCCTCCCGGTTATTGAGGCGTATGCAACCTGTCAGCTGCGGCCGGGCGCCAGCACGATACGCCAATCACGTTTCGTCGGGCGCCCGGCCAAAGCTGGCAGGGTCGGTATCGAACAAGGCGTGCAGCCGGCGCGCCGCGACGCGCGAAAACTGCAGCGTGATGGCTTTGCGGCGGGCTCCTGCCAGCGCCCCCGTCCACGGTTCGTGGATGATGGCGGCGCCGAACTTATCGGCGACGATCAGGCCGACCTCTGGCGGGATCAGCTCCTGGGGAAAGTCCGGCCCGACGGCGAACGAGAAGCGGTCGCAGTACGGCAGGTACTCCTGCCATTTCCCGTCGGTACGGAAATCCTGAACGCTGGACTTGATCTCGATCAACCAGATCTCCCCCTTCGGCCCCAGCGCCAGGATGTCGGCCCGCCGCCCATGCACCAGCGTGAATTCGGCGATGCCGGCAAAGTCATGATCCCTGAGCAGCCGCAACGTGCCCCGCGCGATAGCCAGTGCCCGCTCCGATTGTCGGCCGTCAGCAGGAACGGAGGGGAATGGGTCGGGCATGGGTGGGGGGAGCAAAGACACCTTGGCTACTGGACTGATGCCAAAACAACGACGCAACGTACCTACCACAAACACGGTGCGCCAAGCGCCACCATTTTGGCGTCCGTCGTCACCAGCGAAAGGCCCTCGGGAACAGGGAACAGGGAACAGGTCTACTCGGCCGAAGGCTGCGAGCGCGACGGCGCGACCGGCGCCCGTGCGCCGGGCCACGCGACGTTTATGGTAACGGAGACCACCGCTGTCGATTTTTCAGTAAAGATGGTGCCCGGGGACAGGATTGAACTGCCGACACCACAATTTTCAGTCGTGTGCTCTACCAGCTGAGCTACCCGGGCAACTGCCGCCGGAGCGACAAGACGGTGGCTTATACGGGAAGGCAACCGGGCTGTCGAGAGGGCTTCTGAGCTGTTTCAAGTTGGCGCCGCACTTAACCAAAGCTTAGCGATTCGCGCCGCAAAACGCTTGGAACGGGTGCGATCTACGCGAGCCCGGTGTCTGCAGCGGGAAGCTTAGGCAATGCGGTTCCATCAGCGGGTTCCACGGTCCCAGGCGTGGTATGCGGTTTCCATGGTCGCGCTGCTGTTAAGTGCCGGCAGCGCCACCGCCGACACGCTTAATTCGGCGTTGGCGGAAGCCTACCAGAACAACCCATCGCTGAATGCCGAGCGCGCCCGGCTGCGCGCGACCGACGAGGAACTGGCCAAGGCCCAATCGGGCTATCGGCCAAACATCGATGTCAATGCCGACTACGGCCTGCAAAATATGGAAACGGGCGTCAAGCCGCCCAAACTCGCCAGCGGAGCCGCACCCTCGCCGGCTCAGATCGCCGGCAATGAAGCAGCGTTTCACCGCTATGATGGGCAGACCCATCCCGGTGGTTTCTCGGTCACCCTCAGCCAGCCCTTGTTCCAGGGATTTCGCACCGCCAACGCCGTCAAAGCTGCCGATGCCCAGATCATGGCCGAACGTGCCGCTCTGGTCGACGCCGAGCAGAAGACCATGATCGATACCACGCGCGCCTACATGGATGTGCTGCGCGATAGTGCCATCGTCACCTTGCGCCAGAACAGCCTTCGCCTGTTCACCCACGAAGCGCAGGCCACCAACGAACGCTTTGCCGCCGGTGAAATGACCCGCACCGACGTGGCACAGGCCAAGGCGCGCCAGTCCGAGGCTTTGGCATCGCTCGAGCTTTCCAAGGCCGTCCTGCGCAACAGCCTGGCGGAGTATGAGCGGCTGGTTGGCCATATCCCGACGCGCCTAACCGATCCCACCGGCTTTGAGCGCGCGCTGCCGACCAAGCTGGAAGATGCCGTGCGCACCGCCATGGGCTCCAACCCTCAAGTTCTGCAGGCGGCCTATCTGGAAGCGGCCTCGCAGCATGAGGTGCGGAAAATCCTGGGCGAGATGCTCCCGGAAGTGCGCTTGCAGGCGCAACACAATGAGCGCTTCGAGCCATCCACGCTGCTCAACCAGCAGACCAGCCAGTCGGTCTCGGCGCGCGTCAATGTGCCGATCTATCAGTCTGGCGAGGTCGAAGCGCGCGTGCGCCAGGCCAAGCAGCAACATCAGGGCCGGCTGCAGGACATCGAAGCGGCGCGCGGGCGGGCCCGCTCGGCGGCCATCGGCGCCTATGCGCAGGTCGAAGCCCAGCGCGCGCAACTGGCGGCCGTGCGGCAGGAAGTCAAAGCGCTCGGCGATAGCCTTGCCGGCGTGCGCGAGGAGCAGCGCGCCGGCACTCGCACGCTGCTGGACGTGCTGAACGCCGAACAGGAAGAAGTGAACGCCAAGGTTTCGGCAGTGCGCGCGCGCCATGACATGGTGATCGCCGCTTACGTGCTGTTGCAGGCCATGGGCCGGCTGACCGCGGCCGATCTGGGCCTGAACGTGCCGCAATACGACGTCGAAAAGCACTACAACGAGACCAACCGCAAATGGAGCGGCCTCAGTGTTGAGCGCGAGCCCGGCTACGTCGGCGTGCTCCCCTCCTGGACCGCCCTGACCGATCCAGCCAGGTAGGGTTCGGTGGGCTGGCGGATGCCGCGTCGTAGGGTGAGGCGACCCGCCAGCGCACATGGCATCTAGGGTTTGGCGTCTTTGTCGGGGCTGAGCGAATACAGCTTCGTCAGCAGCGCATCGATGCCGCCGCCGCCGGTGTGCAGGTCGATGCGGCCGACCTTTTCGACCAGCTTCTCTAGCGACTCCAGCTCCTTCAGCCGCAGCAGCAGCGGGTTATTTTCCATCAGCTTGGCCGTGTTCAGCAGCGAGCGCGTGGCGGCGGTCTCCTCCTGGCGGCGGATCAGGTTGGCCTTGGCGGTGCGTTCGGCCTCCACCACCTTGTTGAGCAGCACCCGCACGTCGCCCGGCAGGATCACGTCCTTGACGCCGATCTCGCTCACCTCGGCGCCCAGCGCCTTGGCGCGCTCGGCTACGAAGGCGCGCACCTGATTGTCGATTTCGTCGCGGGCGGCCAAAATGTCGTCCAGCGTGCGCGTGGCGACGGCCTCGCGGATCGCGAACTGCACCAACCGGTAGAGCGTGCCGGGCACATCGGCGGTCGAGAGCGCGGCGGCTTCCGGATCGGTGATGCGCACGAAGGCGGTCAGCGTCACTCGGATGCCGATGCGGTCCTTGGTCAGGATTTCCTGCGCGGTTATCTCAAGGGGTTGTGGGCGCAAGTCCACCTTGCCGATTTTGATGGTGCGGCCGACTGCCCAGAAAGCGTGACGGCCCGGCGGCAGCTTTTCGACCAGCTTGCCATCGACCATCAGGAGGCCAGCCTCATGCGCTTCGACCACGGCTGAAGCCACAGCGGAATTGCGCGCCGTATCGATGCGGTCGAGATGATGCTTGGCCACGCGCATATCGGCGGCCGTATCGATGCGCTCGACATCGACGCGGGTGATGGTCTTCCAGAAGGCGCGCGTGGTGTTGGGCATGACGAAGTGCTTGGGCTCGCCGTCGAAAGAGACGATGGCGACTTCGGACGGCCCAGCCTGCACGATCTCGAAGTTTGCCTCGGCCAGTTGCGGATGCGTGCGCGCCAAAAGCAGCGCTTTTTCCGCCGCGATTTCGGCGCGCGCGATTTTCACGGTTTCGCCGGAAAGCCGGTTGTTCCAATCGAACTGGCGATGCCGGCCGGGGCCAAGCAGGCGCACGAACCTGCCGTCCTGCGAAAGCAGCACGCGCTCGTCATCCTTGACGATGAATTCCGAAGTCCAGCCGCGGCGCATGAAAGACTCCTTGTTTGCGCTTGGCGACTCCCCTTATCGGGGAGCCGGCCGCCAAGCGCGACACGACCAGCGCTAGCAGCGCGTACTAATTTTTCCAACCCGGCAACAATTTCGGTCTCTTCGCCGTTGGCGGCCGGCTCCCCGCAAGGGGGGTCGCCAACGGCCAGTAAAGAGAGTCGCCGGCAACGTCCCCACGACCTTGAGACGGGCTCCCGCTTGAGCCTTGCCGCTCGGCCGTGTGCGCCGGGTTGCGGCCGGAAGGGTCCAAAGACCCAACCGCCGGAGCCCGGGCTCGGGCTTTGCAGCAAGGCGGTATCCGCGGGGAGCGCGGAGCCTCAAAATCGCTTGCCCGAAGGCGGGGGAAGCTGCCGGCTCCCCGTGTTTGAGTTTCCCTTGGTAGAAGGAAGGCGACGCGGGAGTCGAACCCACGACACCCGGAGTAACAATCCGGTGCTCTATCCATTGAGCTAGTCGCATGTGGTGGACCTGAGAGGAGTCGAACCCCTGACCTCCCGGGGATACCGGACGCTCTACCGCTGAGCTACAAACCCTTCCCGTAATTCGCGGAACACATCAGCCGCATGGCGGAGCGCGCCAGCCGGGTCTCAACGAGCCCGGACACACGGCGAAAAACAGGTGTGGTCAGTAAAAGTACAAATGCGGCGGAAGTCCAGTAACGCCGCGCGGTATCGTTGACTTTCCCAACTCACTCAGCCATAGCTCCGTCGATTGGCGGTCGCCTCCGGTGGCCGCCAAACAGGCGCTGCCCGAGGCTTACGCGAGAAAGTCCGGTTCCGTAACGGGGCCGGCGCCACAGGGCGCGGTGAAGAATGAGGACTACATGTACGCGGTCATCAAGACCGGCGGTAAGCAATATCGCGTTGCCGCCAATGACGTTATCGAAATCGAAAAAGTGTCCGGCAAGGTCGGCGACTGGGTCCAGTTCGCCGAGGTTCTGATGGTCGGCGGCGAGAAAGCCGAAATCGGCTTGCCGCTCGTCAAGGGCGCGTCCGTCGCGGCCGAGATCGAAGACCAGGGCCGGGCCGACAAGGTCACCATCTTCAAGAAGCGCCGCCGCCACAACTATCGGCGCAAGAAGGGCCATCGTCAGCATCTGACGACGGTGCGCATCACCGAAATTCTGACCGGCGGCAATGCGCCATCCCAGACCGCCATCCCGGCGCTTTGGGATGCAGCGGTTGGCCGCATCGCCACCCCCCGGCCGATCGTGCCGAACGGCCATCATGCGGCTAGTCGCAAAACCGGCCGCAGTCAGGCTGTGCGCTTCCTGGGCGTGGGCGCTGCGAAAGCGGGCCATGCCCATGATCATGACCACGAAGGCCATGATCATGATCACGACCACGATCATGATCACGCCGCACACAGCCATGACGACAAGAAAGTGCACAGCCAAAAGCCGGCCGGAACCGACAGCTTCCGTATGCTGACCGCTCCCGAAGGCGCGGCGGACGATCTCGGCCGCATCGGCGGCGTCGCCGATAAGACGGCGGAAGTGCTGAACCGCAACGGCATCTTCCACTTCTGGCAGGTGGCGGCCATGTCCGATACCGACGCCGCCAAGCTCGAGAAGATCCTGAAATTCCCCGGCCGCATCCGCCGCGAAGAGTGGCGCGAGCAGGCCAAGGAACTCATGTCCGGCATGGCGCCCCGTGCGAAGGTCGACCAAGTGGGCGATATGTCCTCCGGCCGCAAGCAGGCGTTCCAGCGCTTGTCCGCCCCGCAAGGCGGCAAGGCCGATGAATTGGGCCTGATCGGCGGCGTCGCCGAGAAGACGGAACAGGTGCTGAACGACAATGGCATCTACCACTTCTGGCAGGTCGCCAACATGACCGACGCGGACATTGCCGAGCTGGAGAAGGACCTGAAATTCCCCGGCCGCATCAAGCGCGAAGAGTGGCAGGAGCAGGCCCGCGAGCTGATGGCCGGCAAAGCCCCGCGGGCAAAAGTTGATCGCGAGCGTGGCAACACGTAAGCTGTGATTTGAATTTTTCGCGGAGCTCAGGCGCCGCAAGGACGAAGGACAAGTTTTATGGCTCACCATAAAGGCGGCGGCTCTACGCGAAACGGCCGCGACACCGCGGGCAAGCGCCTCGGCGTTAAGAAATTCGGCGGCGAACACGTCATCTCCGGCAACATCCTGATCCGCCAGCGCGGCACGGAATGGCACCCGGGCGCCGGCGTCGGCATGGGCGTCGACCACACGATTTACGCCGTGGTCGAAGGCAAGGTCGAATACCGCCGGAGGCAGAAGGGCCGCGTGTATGTCTCGGTGGTTGAGGCGGGTGCAGCGGCAGCCGGCTCGGGCGCGACGGCCCGCGGTAGGGCTGGGGCGAAGAAGGTTTCTGCGCCGGCGGCAAAGCCGAAGCTGATCGCGGCGGAGTAGGTTAGACGATAGGGTTTGAGTTCGCTGGGCGGCCTAGTGGCCGCCCTTTTGCGTTTGGGGGCTGGCGCTGAAGGCTTGGCGCGCTACTGGTTGGCGCGGATCTCGGTGCGGACGGCCAAGAGGCAAGCTATGGGTTGCCAACTTGCAAAACTGATGCAAGCTGTAACTTGCTTCATGATCGTGCTCGTGACGGATTGAGTCTGGCCTCTGGGCGTATATTGCGCATGTGTGGAGGCGACCAGATCAGTGACGCCTTAGTCCGAAATTCTGCTTTTGACCCGGTACGGAACTTGCGTGGCTTTGGACCGATTGTTCATGGTAGATTTTCTCCGGCGATCATTGTTCATCTTATTGGTGGTATTCACCACGATTTTAAGTGAATTCGCGTTCGTCCTGGCTACCGTTGCGTCGGCATTCTGGATGAAGGCTGACTATCCGATGTGGCTGCTGATGGGACACATCGCTCTCACGCGATTCCGACTTGGCCTTTTGGCCTCTTCAAAGCGCCATGCTAGCAAACTCTTAGCGCGCGCTGAACTATTCTGGATGATTGGAACTACGGCAACGCGGTTCACCGCGCGAACAACATTCTTGGTCAGATTGCACTCAAGAAGCGTGACATTGGCGCGGCAAAAGAATTTCTGATTGCGGCGGGGCGAACCCCAGGCTCACCCCAATTGGATTCGTTTGGACCGAATATGAGCCTGGCGAATGAACTACTTGAGTTTGGAGAAACCGCAGCTGTGCTTGACTACTTAAAACTTTGCTCGAAATTCTGGGCAGCGGAGTTCAGCCAACTCAAACGATGGGAGGACGACATCCGGTTTGGTCGAAAGCCCCAATTTGGTGCGAATCTCTATTATTAATTCGTATTAGTTCAGTGGTCAGCTGGGCGGTGTCTATCTTGAGACTAATGACCGATATTGGCCCTAAACGGAAAGAATCGAACAGCTGCATTTGCCATGTGCTCACGTTCAGCGCCGCCTCACCTCAACAGTCATCCTGGTCCGCATCAGACGCAGCGGCATCCAGAAGTCGCCGAAGTCGCGCTACCAGAACTTGCGGCGCGGTGGGTCCTGGGCACAAGGCCCAGGATGACAGCGGAGGGTGACGCGACAGTGGAGTTGCAGTTTCGACCTCTGGCCGCGAGCGCACATCCGAACTCCGACCCAACCCTAGATCAGTCGCGTTTGACTCGCCCGGGCGTCAAGGTCAGAAAGTCTGACTTGGCGTCCAACAAAAAAAGCGCCTCTGGAAGCCCGTTTGGCAGGCAATTGCAATGCCCGAAATCGTCACGGAACGATTGGTTTTGCGTCCGGTTCACGCCAGCGACGCCGAGCCCTATGCGCAACTCTCCAGCGACTTCGACATCGCCCGCATGACGGTGCGCATCCCCTATCCCAATCCCGTCGCCCAAGTCCGCGCCTGGATGGACACCGCCCCCGAGCGCGGCGAACACAATTTCGCCCCGACCCTCAAAGGCGAAATCCTCGGCGTCGTCAGCTACTTTCCCGCGTCAAACCCGTCCGGCGGCGAAATTGGCTATTGGCTCGCCAAACCTCATTGGGGCAAAGGCTACGCCACGGAGATGGTGCGCGCGATAATTCGGCACGCGTTCCAATAGCCCGACGCGCACGAAATCCCCATCAGCCACTTTGTTGACAACCCGGCGTCCGGCCGCGTCATCGCAAAGTGCGGGTTCAAACCTGTCGGGCAGAAAACGCTCCACAGCCTCTCTCGCGGTGCCGACGTCACCGCCCTCACCTACACGCTCACCCGCGCTGGCGCCGCGGTCCAACCCTGGTACGCTTTGGACGCTGCTTAACGCTACTCCGTCCGATAGCGTCTCGTTTGCAGTCTGTAGTTTGTAGGTTGGGTTGGGCGCCTTCGCCGTAACCCAACACCTTCAATGTCGCCGCAAAATGTTGGGTTACGCGGCAAAGAGGCCGCTAACCCAACCTACAGCGACCGTAGTGAACCGCCCGGCGGCTTTTGCCTTCCCCGGCGACCAGAGCCACAACCTCACGTCTGAATCGCGCCTGCATCGGTCAAGCTTGCGCCGGCGGTTCCCACAGTTCGACCGGATTTCCTTCCGGGTCGTGGATGCGGGCAAAACGGCCAACCTGCGGGTCGTTCCATTCGGGCTTCGTGATCACCTCAAGCCCCGCGCTGCGCAGCGCATCGAGCAAAGCATCCAGGCGCTCGACCCGGAAATTGAGCATCCATTGCCGGTCCGCCGGAAAATAATCAGTATCGGCAGCAAAGGGCAAAAACAGGCTCTGTCCGGCCTCGGGGCGCCAGACGCCATACTCGCCGGCGCCAACGCCCAAGTGCTTTGCGTACCAGTCTTTCAAGACGTCCGGGTTGCGCGCGCGAAAGAATATTCCGCCAATTCCGGTTACTGCCATTACTTCCTCCTTTGCCCTCAATCCGACCCAGATGGACGGCGGCTCAATATTGCAACCCAATCTGGTCCTTTAGCGCAATCCGCCCCGCATCGGTCAACACCAGCCCACGCGCGCGCTCCGTCCTTTGGAGCCATTTCAGATCAAAGAACGATTTCGCAATGGCGGCGCCCAGCGCTCCGGACAGGTGCAGCTTGCGCTCGCTCCAATCGAGGCACTGGCGCGCGAACACCCGGCGTTGCGCTCGCACCGCGGCTACGTCGATGCCAAGGTCAAGGCAGAACGTGGCGCCAGGGGTTGAAAGATCGAAGTCGCGCCCGAGGAGAACGAGCAGCCCACGGCTGATCATCGCCTCGGTGACCGCGACGCCCAGCCGCCCGGCCAAATGATCGTAACAGAGCCTGGCCTCGCGAAGCTGTTCAAGCGCCCTTGGCCGGCCGCGCGCCGGGGTCGGGCGATGCGGGGAGATGTGAGCGAGGGGTTCCAGCGCCTCGGCGACGGCGGGGCTGGACAGCCGGTAGTACCGATGGCGCCCGCTTTGCTCCACGACGAGCAAGCCGGCGTCGACCAATTTGAACAAATGGCTGCTGGTCGTCTGCGCCGTTACCCCGGCTGCGAACGCGAGCTCGCTGGCCGTCAACGCGCGCCCGTCGAACAACGCGCTGAGAATGTTGGCGCGTGCCGGAACAGCGATCATGGCCCCGAGGGCAGCAATTGAGGGTTCGACATCCATATTTCGATGGTAGCCGTAGTGTTGGCGCGTGACAAGCGAAAGTGACATGGCGATGCTGGGGAAGCTCAAACGAATGGAGGTCTTTCATGGCGTACGAATTGAACGCGATCATTGCCCGGACGGAACGCGCTGATCCGGCGGCGGTTCGCCGACATGAGCGGCGGCGCCAGTCTCATCAGCCACGTCATCGACAATCCGACTTCCCGGCAGGTGGTCGCAACATGCAGCTTGGCGCGCCCCGGCTCGCCGGCATTGCCACGCATTTCGCGCGGGTGCGATGTGGCACCGCTGTGCTATCTCCTCGCCCGCGCTGGCGCCGAGGCCCAAAACTGGTATCTTATCCCGTGATCAAGCTGCATACAGAGCGCCTCCTGCTGCGCCCGCTCGGCCCGGCCGATGCGCCGGCGCTGGCCGCCATGGCTGGCGATGCGCGGGTCGCGAAAAAACTCGCCGATATCGCGCTGCCGTTCGATGAGGCTGCGGCGCGACGCTGGCTGAAGCCGACCTGGATGGATGTGCGCATCGGCATCGAGCGCGAGGGGCGGCTGATCGGCAGCGTCTCGTATCACTATGCGCTGGGCGCGGTCGGCGGGCTCGGCTATTGGCTGGGTGCGGAGCATTGGGGCCAGGGTTTTGCCCGTGAGGCTGCGGCGGCTGTGGTCAGTCATGGTTTTGCGCAGGACCGCATGCAGCGCTTCCTGTCGGCCCATTTCATCGACAATCCCGCCTCGGGACGGGTGCTGGGCAAGCTCGGCTTCCGCCAGTTCGGGCGTGGCTTCGACTGGTGTCTCGCGCGCGGCCAGAAGGTCGAAGCGCTTTACTATGTCTTGCCGCGTGCCGAGGCCGGCTACGCGCCAGTCCGCAGCACCTGGAGCGGATGGCTGGGATTTGCGCCGATCCGCGGCATGAGGGTTGGGGCATGACGGCGCTTCTTGATCACGCCTCGCCGGCGCCCCACGCTAACTACCGTTATGGTCTCGCGCTCGTCATCGCTTCCACCGTGGCCTGGAGCCTAGCCGGGTTGTTTTCGCGCGCGATCCCCCTCGATGCCTGGACCATGCTGGTTTGGCGCGGACTGTTTGCCGGAGCGGGGCTGATCGCCGTGATGGTGCTGCTGGACGGGCCAGGCGCCTTGCGCCAGTTCGGGCGGCTGGGATGGGCCGGTTGTACCTACGGGCTGATCGGCGCGGCGGCGATGATCTGCTTCATCACCTCGCTGCGCTATACGACTGTCGCCCATGCGGCTGTGATCTACGCCACGCTGCCGTTTTTGGCCGGAGCCCTGGGCTGGATCGTCCTTGGCGAGCGGCCCGGGGCGAGCGCCATCGCCGCGAGCTTGGCGGCGCTTGCCGGCGTCGCCCTGATGGTCGGCTTCGGCGCCGAAGGCGGGTGGTTCGGCGATCTGCTATCGCTGGGCATGACCATCGGCATGGCCGTGCTGATCCTCATTGCGCGCAAATATACCGGCATTCCCACCATGGCAGCCTCCACGCTCTCGGCGTTCGCCAGCGTGGGCATGGCGCTGCCGTTTTCCCACGCCTTGGGCGTCTCAGGCCACGACCTCGTACTGCTGGCGTTGTTCGGACTGGTGAATTCGGCGCTGGGAATGGCCCTTTTCACGCTCGGTTCAAAGTTTCTGCCGCCAATCGAGACGGCTTTGCTCGGCGCGCTGGATGCGCCGCTGGCCCCAGTCTGGGTATGGCTGGCGTTCGGCGAGACGCCGAGCGTGGCGACGCTGGCCGGCGGCGGGATCGTGTTCGCCGCCGTCGCCGCGCACATCGTTAGACAGGCCTCGAACGGGGCTACATCATCTTCGTGACGCCGCCGTCAACGCGCAGACTCTGGCCGGTGATGTAACTGGCCTTCTCCGACACCAGGAACGCGGCCGCGTTGGCGATCTCTCCTACGCGCGCGTAACGACCCATGGGGATGCGGGCTAGGCGCGTCTCCTTTTCCGGCAAACTATCAGTGAAGCCGGGCAGCAGGCAGTTCATGCGGATGCCGTCAGGCGCGTACTGATCGGCATAGAGCTTGGTCCAGGCGCTGAGCGCGGCCCGCAGCGTGGTCATCGGGAAATCGCCCTCCGGCTCGAAGGCGAAGGCCGAGGATATGTTGAGCACCGCGCCCGATTTCTGCTTACGCATGATCGGCGTGACCAACCGCGTCAGGCGGATGACATTCAGCATCACCATGTCAAAACCCTTGTGCCAGTCGGCATCCGAGATTTCGAGTAAGGGCCCCTTGGGCGGATGGCCGGTGTTGACCACCACCGCATCGATGCGGCCATGGTCTCGGCCACCAGTTTCTCCAGATCGGCCGCCTCCGTCACGCTGCCCCTGAGGCCAAAGCCCCCCAGCGAGGCGCCGAGCCCCTCAACCGTTTCGCCGGGCGACAACAGCGCGGGCGTAAAACCCTCGGCGGCCAACACCTTGGCAATGGCGGCTCCGATGCCGCGTCCGGCGGCGGTGACGATGGAGACTTTGCTCATGGTGGTGTCCTTGTGGGATGCCGCGCGGCGAGATTGCGCTTGCAACTCAATGCGGCTGGCGTCACTTTCTTTGCACTCAACCTGATGAGGTCGCGCGATGCAATATGTTTGCGATGCCGGTGCGGCCACCTGGTTCCGCATCGAGACGCTGGCCGAAGCGATGCAGGAATCGCAGCTGATGAGCCACGCGGTGGAGCGCTATTTCCGCGATGCGCAGGAAAAGGCCGCCAAGAGTTACACGCCCCCACCAGGCGCCCGCCTGTCGGAACAGAACATCGGCCTGAAGGCTCATGTCGAGCGGTCGATGCCGATCTTCCTCACATTGCGTGACAGGGAGGGCAAGGGGCTGGCGACCGCCATGCTGCCGCCCAAGGGGCTTGACCCCAAGCAGTACCGCCCCATCCTGGTCGGCCCCAGCAATGCAGATCCGTACAAGGATTACTGCGGCGCGATCAACATGCTGGCCCAGCATTTCGACATGACGCTCGATCCCGAACGCTGTTATCCGTACCGGCGGACTTAGCAACCGCCGATTGCCGCCCGCGCGCCGCTGTGGCACTACGTGCGGCATGAAATTCCTTGACCAAGCAAAAATCTACGTGCGCTCGGGCGCCGGCGGCAATGGCTCGCTCTCGTTCCGGCGCGAAAAATTCCTCGAGTTCGGCGGCCCCGACGGCGGCGATGGCGGTCGCGGCGGCGATGTCGTTGCGCTGTGCGTCGAAAACCTCAACACGCTCATCGACTACCGCTACCAGCAGCATTTCCGGGCCGAGCCGGGCGGGGGCGGGATGGGCCGCAATCGCGCCGGGGCGGGCGGCGATGATATGGTGTTCAAGGTGCCGCCGGGCACGCAGATCTTCGCCGAGGACAACGAGACGCTGCTTGCCGATTTGGTCAAACCGGGCGACACGGCGCTGATCATCAAGGGTGGCAACGGCGGCTTTGGCAATGCGCACTTCAAAACCGCCACCAACCGCGCGCCGCGCCAAGTCAACCCGGGCGAGCCGTTCGTGGAATTGACCATCTGGCTGCGCCTGAAACTGATCGCCGACGCCGGTATCATAGGACTGCCGAACGCCGGCAAGTCGACGTTTTTGGCGGCGGTCTCTGGCGCCAAACCCAAGATCGCCGCCTATCCGTTCACGACGCTTCATCCCAATCTCGGCGTGGTGAAGGTGGACAGCGTGGATTTCGTGCTGGCCGATATTCCGGGCCTCATCGAGGGCGCCAACGAGGGGGCCGGCCTCGGCACGCGCTTTCTCGGCCACGTCGAACGGTGCAAGGTTCTCTTGCATCTGGTCGACATCAACGAGCCCGACGTCGCCGAGGCGTACCGCACGGTGCGTCGTGAACTGAAGGCTTACGGCGCGGGGCTCGACAAACGCAGGGAAGTGGTGGCGCTCAGCAAGATCGACGCCGCCGATCCGGATTTGGTGGATGCCAAGCTCGCCGAGTTGCAAAAAGCCGCGCGGAAAAAGCCGCTGCTGCTCTCGGGCGTCACGGGCAAGGGCGTGACGGAAGCCTTGCGCAAACTCGCCGCCGTCATCCGCCCCGAGCCCGCCGCCGAACGCACCAGCGTGACGCTCGCCACGGAAGATGACGCGCCTGATAGCTGGCGGCCGTGACAGACGTCCACGGATCAACAGGTGCCGAACTTACCTCTCCCCGCCATTTCGCGGGGAGAGGAGACCGTGTCTCGCCGCCACCAACTTCGGCGGCAAGAGTCACACGGTCGATGAGGGGCAGCCACAGGCTCCGCTCTTCTCTGTACACGGACTGCGCAAGCTGCGGCCCCTCACCCCAACCCTCTCCCCGTGAAAAACGGGGAGAGGGGGCTCGCTCCTCTGCCGTCGGAGCAAAGGATCAAAGGAACCACGGCTCGTCACGCTCCGGAGTATACACCGCATGCTGATCGGTATCGACTGGGGCGGCACCAAGATCGAGGGGGTCGCGATGCTGCCGGATGGCGCGGAGCTCATGCGCATCCGCGAGGACACGCCGCGGCACGACTACAAGGGTTGCATCGCCGTCATCGCCGGCATCATCGCGCGACTGGAGCGCGAGACGGGCAAGACGGGCTCGATCGGCATCGGCATGCCCGGCTCGCTGGAGCCGAAATCGCGGCTGGGCAAAGGGGCGAGCTCCACCTGGCTGCTCGGCCAACCGATCGAGAAAGACTTACGCGATGCGCTGAAGCGCGATATCATCGTCGAGAACGACGCCGATTGCCTCGCCGCCTCCGAAGCCATCGATGGCGCGGGCGCGGGCTACAATGTCGTGTTCGCCGTAATTCTGGGTTCTAGCGCGGGCGCCGGAGTGGCCGTCGGCGGGCGGGCGCACCAT
>JAYUAJ010000313.1:0-1588 GCA_043741375.1 Hyphomicrobiaceae bacterium
AGGATCGATCGCAACCGCCTGTCCGGCCATGGCTAGCGCCTCCCGCCCGGCGCCGCCTTGATCGGTACTCCAATCACTTTGCTGTTCGGCAAGGTATCCAAGCGACAGTTCGGCATAGGCAGAGGCAAAGGCGGCCTCGCACGTGATGGCTTCGCGAAGCAGGACTCGGGCCGCCAGAATACCCTCCATGCTGCTTTCCTGCTGAAGGAATCTGGCTTTCAGGAACAGGTCGTAGGCTCCATAATCGATGGCCGGCTTTTGCAGTGTCTTTGCCATCTCGAACGCTTGGACGCGGGCCGCCAGCACGGCGACAATACGGTGCACGATGTCGTCCTGAAGCGCGAAGATATCGCCGAAATCACGGTCAAAGTGTTCGGACCAGAGCATCGTGCCATCGGCGGAATGAACGAGGCTCGCAGTGACACGGATGCGATGCTCTGCCCGCCGCACGCTGCCGCGCAGCAGATAGTCGGCATCCAGCTGGCGCGGCCCGCCTTGGCCAGGCCGAGCATGTTCCCTGACCGAAGCCTGGGCGATGACCGCCAGGTCGGCGAAACGGGAAAGCCCGGTATTCAAATCTTCCGCCAGTCCCTCGGCGAAGTGCAGGTCGCCGGCATTTTGACCGGGCAGCTCGAAAGGCAGGACGGCGATCGAGGCCTTCGGCCTGCGTACAACGATAGCAGGAGCCGATGCTTCGGCAGATGCGGTCAACACGGTCTGCGGCGCTGATGCATCCTTTACGATTTGCCGGGTCAATGCGTCTGGCTCCACGCCCAGTTCGCGATCGAGCTTTTCCCGGAACTCCTGATAGTGCCTGAGTGCGAAACTGCGATGGTTCATAGCGAGATGCGCTCGGATCACCGACTGGTGGGCCAGTTCGCAAAGCGGATCGACGGACAACAATCGGCCGGCAACGTCCAGGCTTTGCCGATGATCCCCTTCGCGCTCCAGAACACGAAGCAGCCTCGCTGTCGCCTCGCACCACAGATTGTCCAGTGAACGGCGGTTGTTTTCGAGCCAATCGGCGAAAGCGGCATCCTCCGGCGCTGGACCTTCCATGAATTGGCCGCGCCGCAGGACGAATGCCCGCTCCAGAGTCTGCCGGTCGTCGGCCCGGCGGAACTGGTGAAACTCGGCGACATCGGACACGATGGCCGTTCCATTGCATGAGATAGCGCCGTCGGTGGCAATATCGAAGACATCGCTGGCAGGGCCAAAATCATGGCGCAGATCGACGAGCAGTTGACGCAAACTTGCCCTGGCCTGCGACGTCTGCCGGTCTGACCACAGCAACGCGCAAAGCTGATCGCGGCCGACCGGCTTGCCTTCGGCCAAGGCAAGGCAGGCCAGCAGTCCAACCCCCTTGCGCGACCGGATTGTAACGGAATCACCTGCCAAGGTCTCAAAATTGGGCGAGCCAAAGAGATGAAACCGGTAAACTGTCATGAAATATGCACCTAAGTCGGCGTATTTGATCCCTTTGTCAGGGTGAATTGACATCAACATAGCAGAATTGACGCCACATTGACGAGAGCTTGACGCCCCGATCGACAGTTGCCTGACGGCGCATCGGTAGATTGGTTTTCAA
>JAYUAJ010000314.1:0-1587 GCA_043741375.1 Hyphomicrobiaceae bacterium
CGCAGGGTTTCCTCAGTTCCACGACGTTCTTGACACGGGTAGCTACACCGGGCACCGAACTGTGTCGCCAGATTTCCCGGTGCTTTCGGTTGACAGTAGCAGGATCGGACAGCACGTTGCGGATATTTCCCAAATATACCGACGCCCTCGATAATTCACAAGCGAGCTGCGTGCCATTTTCCCACGCCCCGGAATATTCACCGGCCGGCCATCACCCTGCGTTAAAATAAAGTCATTCAACCACCCTCTGTAATCTCACCATGCAAAGATTCACCACTCTGCAAGAACTGTTGGCTGCGCAACCGGGCGCCAATACCGCCATTCGCGCGCTGGAGCAAAAAGCGTTGAGCTTTGCCGCGCTGCGCTCGCAAACGGAACAGACGGTTGCTTCCCTGAATCGTTTGGGCATTGGCCGTAACGACCGTGTGGCCATTGTGCTGCCGAATGGCCCGGAAATGGCGGTTGCCTATGTTGCCGTGGCCAGCGGCGCCACGGCAGCGCCGCTGAACCCCGGCTATCGCGCCGATGAATTCGAATTCTACCTGTCCGATCTGCGCGCCAAGGCGCTGCTGGTCGAGAAGGGAAGCCAGTCCGCCGCCGTGGCCGTGGCCGAAAAACTCGGCGTCAGCGTTCTCGAACTGCTGCCCACGCAAATCGGTGCGGGCGCATTCGAAATCACCCAGCGGAATCCTGGCGCCGCCGCGCCTGCCGCGAATGGCGGCTACGCGCAAAGCGACGATATCGGCCTTATTTTGCACACCTCGGGCACCACGTCCCGCCCCAAGATCGTCCCGCTGTCGCAGCGCAATATCTGCGCCTCGGCCTGCAACGTACGCGATTCGGTGCAGTTGTCCGCCGGCGATTGCGGCCTGAACATCATGCCGCTGTTCCACATCCACGGTCTCATCGCCGGACTGCTGGCGCCGCTGGCGGGCGGGGGAAGCATTTTCTGCACTCCCGGTTTCAATGCGCTGAAATTTTTTGCCTGGATGACCGAAGCCAGGCCCACCTGGTACACGGCCGTGCCGACCATGCATCAAACCATCGTCGCACGGGCGGCGAACAACAAGGATGTCATCGCCGCCAATCCGCTGCGCTTCATCCGCTCGTCGTCGTCCTCGCTGCCGCCGCAGGTCATTCGCGAACTCGAAGAAATTTTCAACGCACCGGTGATCGAGTCCTATGGCATGACCGAAGCCGCGCACCAGATGGCCAGCAACCCGCTCAATGGCAAGCGCATTCCCGGCAGCGTAGGTCTCGCGGCGGGGCCGGAGGTGGCCATCATGGACGTCGGCGGGGAGATTCTGCCGTGCGGCGCGACGGGGGAGATCGTGATTCGCGGCCCCAACGTCACCGCCGGCTACGAAAACAATCCCAAGGCCAACGGCGAGGCCTATACCAACGGCTGGTTCCGCACCGGCGACCAGGGCGTGATGGATGCGGAGGGCTACGTCTCCATCACCGGGCGGCTCAAGGAAATCATCAATCGCGGCGGTGAGAAAATTTCCCCGCGCGAGGTGGACGAAGTGCTGATGGACCATCCTTCCGTGGCACAGGCAGTCACCTTCGCCGTGCCACACGACAAGC
>JAYUAJ010000315.1:0-1587 GCA_043741375.1 Hyphomicrobiaceae bacterium
GGCGGCCAGATCGAGGTGCCGACCGTCGAAGGCGCCATGACGCGGGTCAAGGTGCCCGAGGGGTCCGAGAGCGGCAAGCAGTTCCGCATCAAGGGCAAGGGCATGCCGGTGCTGCGCTCGAAGGTGTCTGGCGACATGTACATCCAGGTCGAGGTCGAAACGCCCAAGAACCTCACCCGCCGCCAGCGCGAGCTGCTCGAAGAGTTCGAGCGCGAAAGCCACAAGGAAACGAGCCCCGAAAGCGCCGGGTTCTTCGCCCGCGTGAAGGACTTCTTCGACGGCAAGGGCGTCTAGGGCTACACTGGGGCGATCGATGGTTGACGAGCACGCCATCGGGCTGAGGCCATAGGACCGGATCGCCGATGACCACGACCCAGACCATCGAGCACCTGAACACCGACTGCAGCTGCGTTACGTTGGACTATGAGGCCTTGTGCCGGGCGGCGGAGGACGTGGTCGGCGACCCCTCGTTTTGCCGCGACCTCGCTGCGACGCATCCCCATTTGCTTTCGGCCCAGCCTCTGTTCCTGTCGGTCGTCCATGCGCAACGCATGCGGGCGATCATTGCTGCCATTGAGGCTGTGGCCGCCATGCCGGCTTATCAAGTGGCGGTCTTGGCGTATGCGCCACCCGTCGCGCGTTTCCAACCTGGTCCCATTGGCGTTTTCATGGGGTATGACTTTCATCTGGGGCCGGATGGGCCCAGGCTGATCGAGATCAACACGAACGCTGGCGGCGCGCTGATCAACGCCTACCTGCTGCAAGCACAACGGGCCTGCTGCGCAGAGATGGCTTCCGCTGCGACCGTGCCGATGGACTTGGGGCCGCTGCTCACGACATTCGTTTCAAGCTTCAAGGCCGAATGGAAGCGCCACGGCCGCGCCGGTGCGCTTCGGACCATCGCCATAGTGGATCACGCACCAAAGTCGCAATATCTCTATCCGGAATTCGTGTTATTCCAGCGCTTGTTTGAAGCCCATGGCCTCAAAGCGGTGATCTCTGATCCTGCGGAGCTGACGCATCGCGACGGTGCGCTGTGGCATGGCGCGGTGCGTGTGGACCTCGCTTACAACCGGTTGACCGACTTCGATTTCAGCGAGCCAGAGAATGGCGTGCTGCGCGAGGCCTATCTGGCCGGTGACGTGGCTGTGACGCCGAACCCGAGAGCGCACGCCGTGTTTGCCAATAAAAAAAATCTCTCGCTCCTGACGAACGAACCTGCCTTGCGGAGCTGGTGCGTCGATCAGAGCACCATCGTGACGTTACTTGGGGGCATCCCGAGGACCACACTCGTCAAAACGGCCAACGCTGACGCCCTGTGGGCGGGCCGGAACAAACTGTTCTTCAAACCGTGTTCGGGCTATGGCGGCAAGGCTGCCTATCGCGGCGACAAGCTCACGCGCAAAGTCTGGGGCGAGATCCTC
Source organism: Hyphomicrobiaceae bacterium (assembly GCA_043741375.1). GTDB lineage: Bacteria > Pseudomonadota > Alphaproteobacteria > Rhizobiales > Hyphomicrobiaceae > JANYHF01. Next base: position 1,425 of record JAYUAJ010000315.1, read on the forward strand.
GCGGGCGACTACGTGGCTCAGGATCTGGTGACGCCCAGCGCGCGGACAATTTCAATCGATGGCCAAGTCCAGAGCATGAAGGCTGACCTGCGCAACTATACCTACGACGGCGCAGTGCAGTTGGTCGCCGCGCGGCTCTATCAAGGCCAGACCACCAACTTCC
>JAYUAJ010000316.1:0-4010 GCA_043741375.1 Hyphomicrobiaceae bacterium
AACTGCTGGCGCCCTTCGGGCTGGACGCCAGCAAGCCAGAGTTCTGGCAGATGGGATTATCCGTGATCGAACGGCTGATCGATGAGCTAGAGGCGATGGTGGGGTAGAGCCTTAGAGCACTTTCCGATCAGATCGACCCAAAAGGGTCATCCCGGATGCGCTGCAGCATTCTTCATGGTGCAGCGCTGATCCGGGATCTTCATCGGCTCTTTCCGTGGTGCAACGGGGGCAGGAGATGGAGATCCCGGGTCAGCAGCGCACCGTTAAGGCGCTGCGCCGCGCCCGGAATGACATTTGAGAGTTAGTGGAAGGAAGCAGGTTAGCCTTTATCCACCTGGTACCCGAGGGCGATTGCGCCGCGCAGGACTTGCTCGACCAGCACGCGGTCGTAGTCTTTTTCGCCTTCGGGAAGGTCGGCATAGGGCACTAGGCAGGGGTGGGTCTTGGCGGCGTCGCTGCGCTCGCGCCCCAGCTTCCATCCGTCGGCGAGGCGCTTTTGCGCCCACACCTCATGGGCATTTGCGGCCAACTGTTCGATCAGTTGCTTTTGCGCCTCCGTCAGTGCGATGCGCGATGTGTCGAGCGGCTTGGGCACATACTTCGCCATGGTGCTGCCTCGTTAGAAATCACAGAAAGCCTTCGAATTCTTGCATGCTGACTTGTTTGCGCGCCGCCTCGCTGGCCAACCGATAGAGCACATCGATCGTCGAGGCATCGTCAATGGCGTGCAGCTTGGCGCGCTCGGCTTGCGTAGCCTCGACGTCGTACTGCGGCGGCACCAAGGCGTCGTCGTCAAGCGGCAGGTCGTAGCGCTGGAAAGTGAGCAAGCCGCGCGGATCGTGGTGGCCGCCGGGGAGCCCCTTCAGGGCCTGCAGCAGCAACTCATTGTGCAAGTCGCCGATCTCGCTGTTGATCTTCCAGTGAAAGCGCGGATTGGACACCGATTGCATCAGCTGCATGGCGAACAACACGCTGTCGCCCACCATCGAGCGCAGCGTGGCGGCGGCGAAGGAGGCCTCCTCGATGTCCTCGCGCAAATGTTTTGTCAACGTCAGCAAGTTGCCGACAATCGATCCGTCCAGCACCCTTTTTCGCGGATCGATGCGCGTGCGGTTCATCCCGGTTCCAACCGAGATCATCAGCAGGTCGTCGGCCGACAGCGTCCAGTTCAGCCGATAGGCCGGCAGGGCGGCCATCAGCAGCATCTGCACGGACGGGTTGTTGTGCGGCGAGACGCCACCATCGACGAACCAGCCGGTTCGGGGCTTTCCAAAGCCGTCGGGATGGACCTCGATCTCGGCTGGCGTGAACAGAAAGGGCGCGGCGGTGCTGGCCCGAATCAACGTTTCCAAGGTGTAGCGCTTGTTGCCGATGAAATCGGCGCCGTCCTCATAGAACGGCATGGCTGGGTTGTTGACCATTACCCAGACCGAGCCGGTATCGACGCGCTTAGCGATGATCGCAAGGCCGGTGCGCAGCTTCGCCGAGCCTAAGGTTTCGGCGCCAGCAATCTTGCGTACGGCCTCAAGCAGCGGCTCGGGGCTGAAGCGTTTCTGGCCAAACAACGTCGGGCGGCCGGAAAAGATTTTTGGCGCCATATCGCGGAAGTGCGCCTCCATGTCTTTGACCGGAAGCCCCAGCGATACCATGGTCGCCAGCATCGAGCCTACCGACGTGCCCGCCACCAGATCGAACACATCCGCCAGCACAAGATCGGATTTGCCTGTTTTGGCGCGCAGCTGGCTCTCCAGCTCCTTCAGGAAGGCCAGAGCCACGATCCCGCGCACGCCGCCGCCGTCGATGGTCAGGATGCGCTTCTTAGCCTTGCTGTGCAGCCGCTGGGCGGCAGGTGTCGACAAGTCCACCGCTCTGGCTTCGGCCATTCCGCTATCCCCATTGTTGAGGGTCCCACAGCGTCAGCCTAACACCCCAGCTAGTTCCGCGTCACCGGTTTCGAGCGCATCCGGCTCACCGTCTCGCGCTCGGCGCGCTTGCAGGCGAGCGGCGGCAGCCCGCGGCTCATCAGATCCATGTCGTCGAGAACCATGCGGCCCATCTGCTTGAAGGCCACATCGAGTGCGCCCGCGCGGTGCGCCGACAAAATGAAGTTTTCCAGATTGCGGACTGGATGGTTCGGCGGCAAGGGTTCCTCAGGGTAAACGTCGCTCGCAGCCTTGATGTGGCCCGAGCGCACCGCCGCCATCAAGGCCTCGAAATCCACCACGCCAGCGCGGCTCAAGAGGACGAAGCTTGCGCCTTGCCGCATCATGGCGAATTCGGCCGCACCGAGAAAGCCGCCGTTGTCGGCAGTGACGGATGCGACTACAAAGATCACATCGCTCTGCGTCAGGACGGTTTCTAGTTTGGCCGGCTCCACGCCTTGCTCGATGAGCAGGCTTGGCGGCAACCAGGGATCGCAGACGCGGATCTTCACGCGGAATCCAGCCAGCACGCGTTGCAGCGCTCGGCCGAGATCGCCAAAGCCAATGAACCCGATGTCGCCACCCGCCATCAGCCGCGCCACGGTGTTGCCAGCGCCACCCCAAAGCTCCTTACCCGCACGAAAGGCGCGATCAGCGCCCACAATGTTGCGCTCTAGCGCCAGCGCCAAACCGAGCCCGATCTCGGCGACTGGCTGTGCGAACACCCGCCCGGTGGTCAGCACATGGATGCCGTGCGCGAAGCAGTAGGCATAGTCCATATTATCGAGCAGATTGGTTTCGACATTGAACACCGCCTTCAGCTTGGCGGCCTTCTCCAGGAGCGCGCGTGGCAACGGCGGCTGGCCAATGATGAAGGCCGCCTCGGCAAGGTTGCTGTCCAGAACTGTCGCCGCCCCTGCCCCTGATCCCTCGACAATCCGGTAATCGCGGTTCAGTTCGGCGCGATCAACCGGCGTGAAGATCAGATCGAGCGTTCGCGGCTCCGGGATCGAGATGACAAGCGGGCGGGCGTCGGACATGGCGGCGATTTCACCTTCTGCGCTGAAAATCTGTTTGGCCGCGGACGAAAGCGTTCGCTGCGGTAAGGCCGTCAAGCTCTGAGTCTCAGACCGGCGGCGGATTGCGTTCGTCAAAACCGTCCTGATGCCAGTAGGGATAGCTTGGGCAGCGCGCTCGCCGCATCCAGCCTCGCCATCTGCTCCTTGCTCAATTGCCAGCCTACCGCTCCAAGATTTTCCGTCAGCTGCTTTTCATCGCGCGCGCCGATGATGACGGTCGACACGGTTGGCCGCTGCGTAACCCAATTCAGGGCGATCTGCGGCACGGTCTTGCCCGTTTCTTTGGCGACGGCATCCAAGGCATCGACCACTTTGTAGAGATACTCATCCGCCATCTGCGGCCCGTTCTCGGCCGTCTTGTGCAGGCGGCTGACCTTGGGCAGCGGGGTCCCGCGCCGGATTTTTCCAGTGAGCCGGCCCCAGCCGAGCGGACTCCAGACCACCGCGCCAATGCCCTCTGCCAGTCCCAACGGCATCAGCTCAGATTCGTAATCGCGTCCGATCAGCGAGTAGTAGGCCTGGTGCGCGACGTAACGCGACCGACCAAATTTGTCGGCTACCGACAGCGACTTCATCAGGTGCCAGCCGGAGAAATTCGACACACCGAGATAGCGAATCTTCCCCGCGCGCACAAGGTCGTCGAGCGCGCTCACGGTTTCCTCGATGGGCGTGCGGGCATCAAAGCCATGCAGCTGGAACAGATCGATATAGTCCGTCCCGAGACGTTTCAACGATCCATCGACCGCATTGATGAGATGGAATCGCGACGAGCCGACGCGGTTGGGATCGGTGTCGCCGCTCGCCCGGAACGTCGCCTTGGTCGAGATCAGCACCCTGTCGCGCCGGCCCTTGATGGCGGCGCCCAACACCCGCTCGGCCTCGCCGTTGGAGTAGACGTCCGCGCTGTCGAACATGGTCAGGCCCGCCTCGAGGCACACATCCACCAGCCGGGTCGCCCCCTTGGCCTCGGTCGACCCCCAGGCGGAAAAGAACTCACCCTTGCCGCCGA
>JAYUAJ010000317.1:0-9275 GCA_043741375.1 Hyphomicrobiaceae bacterium
CTTTTTCAGCTGCAGCGTCAGGTCGGCGACCTGCTTGGTCTCCTGTGGCCCAAGCGCGGCGGTCGGCTCATCCATGATAAGGATGTTGGCGTTGAAGTGGATGGCGCGAGCGATGGCAACGGACTGGCGCTGGCCGCCCGAGAGCTTCTTCACCGGTTCCTTGAAGCGGCGGAAATTCGGGTTGAGCCGGCCCATCACTTCGCGGGCGGCCGCTTCCATGGCGGCGTCATCGAGCGTGCCCCATTTGGTTTTAAGTTCGCGGCCGAGGAACAAGTTGGCAGCCGCGTCGACGTTATCGGCGAGGGCCAGGGTCTGGTAGATGGTCTCGATGCCGTAGCGCTTGGCGTCGCGCGGGTTGTTGATCTCGACTTTTTCGCCTTTGATGTAGATCTCGCCGGAGTCGCGCTTGTAAGCGCCCGAGAGCACCTTGATGAGCGTGGATTTGCCCGCGCCATTGTGGCCGAGCAGGCCGACCACTTCGCCGGGAAAGAGTTCCAGATCGGCGTGGTCGACGGCCTTGATGCCGCCAAAGGCGATGGAGATGTCCTTCATCTGGACGAGGGGCATCTGGACGAGGGGCATCTGGACCATTGGCTGGGCGCCATTTGTTTGTGCTTCCATGATCGGCGCTCCCTATTGTGACCGGCTGCGGAAAGCTTGGTCCAGATAGACCGCTAGGACTAGCACGGAGCCGACCAGCATGTCCTTGTAGGCGCTATCGAAATTGAGCAGCGTCATGCCCGATTGCAGCGACTGCATCAGCAACGCGCCGAGGATCGCGCCGTAGATCGTGCCGACGCCGCCCGCCAGCGACGTGCCGCCGATGACGGTGGCGGCGATGACGTAAAGCTCGTCGAACTGGCCGAGCGAGTTGGAAGCAGCGTCAAGCCGGGCCGAGGCGATGCAGGCGGCGATGGCGGTCAGAAGGCCCATGAGCGAAAACATGCACAGCGTGATCCACTTGGTGTTCACGCCGGCCAGTTCGGCTGCCTCCGGGTTGCCGCCGATGGCGTAAATATACCGCCCGAACGTGGTGCGGTTGGCGATAAACGTCATCACCGCGCCGACGGCGAGCGCGATCAGCATCGGGACCGAAAAGCCCTTGGAGAAGTTCAAACCCTCCGGAGGGACCGTGATGCCAGCCTCCTTCGCGTAGCGATTGACAACGCCGGGCGGCCAATAGGCCGAGTTGAGGACATACACGACGCCGAGCACCAGCAGGCAGCCTACGACGCCGAGCAACACTTCGGCCCAAACCGGGCGCTGCGGAAATTGGAATCGCTTTCTGGCATTACGGGACGAGAGAATGCCCCAAAGGATGGCGAGGCAGGCGAGGCCGCCAAGCACCCAGCTCGCCATGCCGCCGATCCATGATCCGCGTGGCGTGCCGCCGATCAGCTCGAACAGTGCATTCATGGGCGCGACGGTTTCACCGCGGATCACCGCCCAGGCCGCGCCGTTGTAGACGATCAGGCCGCCGAGCGTGACGATGAAGGATGGAATTCCAGCATAGGCGACGAGGTAGCCGTTGAGGGCGCCGAGTGTGGCCCCAAGCGCAAGCGCGATCAGCACCGCCACGATCCAGATGATCGGGTGGTCCGCGCCAAGCAGCGGCGCCAGCCAATAGACCTGCGCGACGCCGCCGACGACGCCGATGAAACTCAGCATCGAGCCGACCGACAGGTCGATGTGGCGCATGACGATGATGAGCACCATGCCGGTCGACATCACCGCGATCACGGACGTCTGAACCAGCAGGTTCCAGAGATTGCGCGACGTCAGGAACACACCCTCGCCCGAGCGCCATTGTCCTGCCAGCTGGAAGCCGACCCAGATCAGGATCAAGGCCCCGATCATGCCGAGCAGACGAGTGTCGAGTTCCGTTGCGCGCAGGAACCTGGCGAACCCGCCCTCCTGAACCATCGCGGGTCCTGCGCGATTATCGGTCACGCTTGCCATCGTCAGCCTCCCCAGGCGCTCGCCAGATCAGAAAGTAAAAAGCCGCGCCGCCCGATTCCGGGCAGCGCGGCCAGTGTCAATGACGATCAGGCATTTTGCAACCTGCTCTCGTCAGCGTCCTAACTTAGCAACCGCCGACCATACCGGCCTTCACGCCAGCGCAAGCCTTGTCCTTGCTGATCCAACCAGCGTCGATGACGGCCGACAGGTTGTCCTTGGTGATCGGGGTCGGGGCGAGCAGGATCGACTTCATCTCAACGCCCTTCTTGCCGCCCTTGAACATGGCGGTGTTGGCGGCGTCTTTGCCTTCGGCGATGGCGACGGCGGCTTCAGCAGCGACCTTGCCGAGAGCGCGCGAGTCCTTCCAGACCGAAACCGTCTGCGTGCCGAGAGCAACGCGGTTGATGGCGGCGAGATCGCCGTCCTGGCCCGAAACCGGCACCGTACCGTCAAGGCCCTGGGCCTTGAGAGCGGCGACGACGCCCGAAGCCATGCCGTCGTTCTCAGAGACGACTGCGTCAACCTTGTTGCTGGTCGAAGTCAGGCACTGCTCCATGTTCTTTTGGGCATTGTCCGGCTTCCAGCCGTCGGTGAAGGTTTCGCAGACGTTCTTGATCTTGCCGGCGTCCATGTTCTCCTTCAGCACTTCCATGATGCCCTGGAACAGGAACGTGGCGTTCGGATCGCCCTTGTCGCCCTTGATGAAGGCGTAGTTGCCAGCCGGCTTGGCCTTCAGGATTTCCTTGGCCATCAGACGGCCGACGCCGACGTTGTCGAAGGTGATGTAGAGGGCGTTCGGGTCTTCAAACTGAACGTCATAGGCGATGGTCTTGATGCCAGCGTCCGACGCAGCCTTGATCGAGGGCAGAATGGCGTCGCTGTCAAAAGCGACGATCATGATGACGTCGACCTTCTGGGTGATCAGGCCTTCGATGTCCTTGGCCTGCTTGTCGGCCGAGCCTTGCGCGTCTGTCGAAACGAACTTGTCGCCAGCGGCTTCGACAACGGCCTTGATGGCGGCTTCGTCGGTCTTCCAACGCTCTTCCTGGAAGGTCTTCCAGCTGACGGCGATGGTCTTGCCGCCAGCGAAAGCGGGGGCCGATGCGGCGAGCGCAATGGCGGCGGTCGCCGTTACGGCGAGCGCGGTTGTGAACTTCATGAAAATCCTCCCTGAGATAGATGGCGGCGGAGGCCGCCTGGGCGATCTTCTAGCCGAGCGATTGTGGCGAGACAACTGGGGAATGATAGAATTTGATGCAACCGCAAAACGGAGGAAATCGACCGGTGAATCGAACACGCATGGTATTGATAAGCACCGTGTTCATCGGTCCACAGGACTTGCGGAACTGCGTCGCGCCGTGGCAAGTGAAGCGCGCCGGACGCCATGCGCCGGAATGCGTAGGAGCCGTCCGTGCCCGTAGTTTTGTTCCGCCAAGTACGTGTTGCGGCGATGGTGGTGCTTGCCTGGTCGGGCGAAGTTGGCTCGGCGGCGGCCATGCCGCCCAGCGAGGTGCTGCATGCTTGGTACGGCCTCGTACTCAAGCTGGTTCGGCACACGCCGACCTATTCGCCGCCGGTTGCCAGTCGCGCCTTCGCCTATCTGGGCGTTGCGGCGTACGAGGCGGAAGCCAGCGGCACGCCGGCGCTGGGAACTCTCGGCGGGCAATTGAACGGGCTCAGCGACGTCCCCCGCCGCGAGGCCGGCAAGGTTTATAGCGATGCCGTTGTGCTTGATGCCGCATTGGCCGACGCAGCCGAAACGTTCTTTTCCAACACCGGACCAACCGGCCAGCGGGCCATGACGGCGTTGGCTGGCAAACTGGCGGCGGAGGTTTCCGTTGGACTTCCCGCCGACGTCGTCGCCCGCAGCGAGGCGCACGGACGAGCGGTCGCCGCGCACATCCTGGCGTGGTCGCAAGGCGATGGCGGGGCTGTGGTCGAGAACCTGGGGTTTCCGGTTGATTACGCCTTGAACGCCGCGCCGGGTCACTGGACGCCGACCAGCCGGATCGCCCTGCAACAAACGCCGCTGCTGCCTAAGTGGGGCGCCAACCGCACCTTCGCCCTAAAGGACGGCGCGGCCTGCCCGCTCCCGCCGCCGCCCGCTTACAGCGAGGACAAAGCGTCAGAGTTCTACCAGCAGGCGCTGGAAGTCTACGAAACGAAGAAGGCGTTGACTGACGAGCAGCGCGCCATCGCCCGCTTCTGGTCCGACGATCCGATGTTGTCGCCGACCCCGCCCGGCCACTGGATAGCGATCGCGCTGAAGTTGCTTGTGCGCGAGAAGCGTGGCGTCGAGGACAGCGTGGATGTGCTCGCGCGCGTCGGCATCGCCGAAGCGGACGCCTTCATCGGCTGCTGGCATACCAAGTACCAATACGATCTGGTGCGCCCTGCAACCTATATCCGCAAGCTGATCGATCCGGCATGGGAGTCGCTAATCGCGACCCCTCCGTTCCCAGAATATCCCAGCGGCCACAGCGCGCAGTCCGGCGCGGCCGCAGCGGTGTTAACCCAGTTTTTCGGCGACAATTTCGCCTTCGAAGACGCCACGCATCAGCGCGATGGTCTGCCGCCGCGCCAATTCGCGAGCTTCCGTGCCGCGGCCGAAGAGGCGGCGCTATCGCGTCTCTATGGCGGCATCCATTTTCGCGCCGGCATGGAGCGCGGCCTGGAGCAGGGCGCATGCGTCGGCAAGGCCGTCAACGCGCTCAATACCAAGAGGTAGATTGTGACGTGTGTTGGCGCCTCCGTCAGGAGCATCCTCGCGGGATTGTTCGTGGCCCTCGCATTCGCGCAAGCCGCCGTCGCTCAGAACATCATCGCTGATCCAAAACTCGTCGCCATTCCCACCTTTGTCGAAGAAACCGCTAGTTCCGGCGTCGCCAGCGTCTATTCAGGCGAATGGCAATACATGGTCGGCGGCGGCGTCGCAGCGTTCGATTGCGACGCGGACGGATTTCCCGACATTCTGCTGGCAGGCGGCTCTTCCCCCGCCAACTTCTACCGCAACACGAGCGCGCGTGGCGGCCCCCTGAAATTCGTCAAAGAAACGAGCGGCCTGGAGATCGACAAAGTCACCGGCGCCTATCCCCTGGACATCGACGGCGACGGCGTCACCGATCTCGCGCTCTTACGCGTCGGCGAAAACATCGTCATGCGCGGCCTCGGCCACTGCAAGTTCGAGCGCGCCAACGAGGCCTGGGGCTTTGACGGCGGCGACGCCTGGACAGCGGCGTTCGCGGCGACCTGGGAAAAGGGCGCGAGCTGGCCGACGCTGGCTGTGGGCAACTACATCGACCGCAGCAAAGAGATCGACCCCTGGGGGTCGTGCACGGACAATTGGCTGCATCGTCCGTTAACCAACACGGATCGCAAGTTCGCCGCGCCGATCCCGCTGAAACCGAGTTTCTGCGCGCTCTCCATGCTGTTCACCGACTGGAACCGCTCGGGGACGCCGTCGCTCCGCGTCTCCAACGATCGCGAGTATTACGAAGGCGGCCAGGAGCAGCTCTGGCGCGTCGATCCCGGCAAACCGCCCGCGCGCTATACGGAAGCCGACGGCTGGAAACCCATCCGCATCTGGGGCATGGGCATCGCCAGCTACGACGTGAACGGCGACGGCTATCCGGACTACGCCCTGACCAGCATGGCCGACAACCGGCTGCAAACCCTCGCCGCAGTTCCCGCCGGCGGCGCGCCAAGACCCACGTTCAAGGATATGGCCTTTGACCGCGGCGTGACGGCACACCGCCCCTATCAGGGCGCAGATCTGCGCCCCAGCACCGGCTGGCACGCTGAGTTCGCCGACGTCAACAATGACGGCCTTGCCGACCTGTTCATCGCCAAAGGCAATGTCGACCGGATGCCGGACTTCGCCAATTCGGACCCGAACAATCTGTTGTTGCAAATGCCCGACGGCGCCTTCCGGGAGGCGGGCGGTCTCGCCGGAGTCGACAGCACCGCGACCTCGCGCGGCGCCGCCGTGGTGGATTTCAACCTGGACGGGCTGCTCGATCTGGTCGTGGTCAACCGCCGTGCCAACGCGCAAATCTGGCGCAACGCCAGCGCCAATGCCGGCCATTGGGTCGAAATCGCGCTCCAGCTGGACGGCCCGAACCGCGACGCCATCGGCGCCTGGCTAGAGGTGAAAAGCGGTGGTAAAGTCGTGCGCCGCGAGATCACCGTTGGCGGCGGCCATGCCAGCGGCCAGAACGGCTGGCGGCATTTCGGGCTCGCCGATGCGGTGCAGGCGGAGATGCGCGTGATCTGGCCGGATGGCGTAGTGGGGGATTGGCAGAAGGTCGGGAGCGATGCGTTTGTAATCGTCGAGCGCGGCAAGCCGTTGCGACCTTGGACACCGAATTCGCGCTAAAGACACTCTGCTCTTGTTCGAATCGCATTAGGTCCGCAAAGGGCGGCGGGGTGGAAAGCGAGCCCCACCGACTGCGCCTCGATGCTAATTGCTCAGAATATGAATATAACAACAGTACTTACCAATGATCATCATTTCAAACAGGCGAGTTTCAATATTCGAAATTCTTAACTTCGCTGCTTTAGGTCCACAACGCCCGGACGCCAAAGAACGCCGTATCCTTGACGCGCCGTGCTAGGCCTTGCCAAAAACCTTCGCGCGGATCGACGCAGTAGGTCATGCTGACGACTAGGCGCCGCTCGTTGGCGATGATCGGCGCCACTTTGTGCAGCACACGCGCGCCCTCGAACACGACCAGCTTGTTCGGCGGCGTTGCAATGTCCACCTCGGCCTCACGCACCTTCGCGGTTAGCCTGGCGTGCGACAATCCGGCCTCCGCGCCGCCCCGGTTCACCACCGGCAGCAGCACGGTAAAATGCCGTCCACGGTAGAAATTATGGTCGTAGTGCCAGCCGATATGGTCGCCGGGCCGATCGTAGCACAAGACCGAGAGCGAACTCTGATCGAAGACCGGCGTCGGACGCACCGCTACGCCAACCAGCCGGGAGACGTATTCGCGCATTTCGCGGGACTGATAAAGTTCGACCAGCGCCGGGGCGTTCGCAATGATGGTCTCATAGGCGACCGTGCCGCCCTTTTTGTGCGTAGGGATGTAGCTACGCTCCGGGGCGACCAGCTTTTCCGCATCGCGGGTGATTGCGGCCAGTAAAGTGGGGCTAAGAAAGTCGGTAACAGTCGCCAACCGATCCGTGAAATCAGGTGGGGAGCGGGACTCGAGGTCCGCCAGTCCCCCCAGCTTTTCCGACGGCAACGCGGCGATCCGGCCCGCCAACTCCCGATAGAGACGCCGCCGCCGAATTACGGGCGTCAGCAGCGCCACCAGAATTGCCAACACAGCCAACGACAGTCCAAACCAAAGCATGTGATGTCCTTCGGATGCCCAGACCGTGCATCACAAATATGCCATGAGATAGGGATGATCTACATCAAATCAATAGTCGGCATGTGTCAGCGCCGCCGCATTTCCCTTCCGTACAGAGGGCAGCTCGCCGAACGGATCGCCCATCTGTCGGCAGCATTTTCCGAAGTCCATGATGGGCGGATCCTGTCGCCTCAATCGCTGGCCGGCCTGATCGATTTCCTGGAATCTAACCCGTCGTCAGGCTATCCGGACCTGACGGCAACGCCGGCAGGTGATGCTTACGCGGAATGGCGCGGTCCCAGGGACGGCTTTTGACGATCGAGTTCTCCACTCGGGCGGAGCCCGCTACCTGGCGTTTCGACCCCGTGCGGGTTCGAGTCCCGCCGTCCGCACCAACCCTCGAGGGACGTGATGCGTTGTCCGTGCCGCAAGAAGAGCGAAACAACGTCCTATGCGGATTGCTGTCAGCCCTATCATGCCGGAACGGCGGCAGCGCCGACTGCCGAAACCCTGATGCGCTCACGCTATGCGGCGTACGCACTTAAGAATGCTGAGTATTTGCGGGCGACCTGGCAACCCTCAACCGGTGCCGATCAGATCGACTTTCTGCCGGACCAAGAGTGGCTATCCTTACGCATTTTGGCGTCGCGAGAGATCGGCGACGCCGCCACGGTGGAGTTCGTGGCTCGATCGCGTATCGCGGGCCGTTCTTATGTGTTGCACGAGACTTCGCGGTTTGTGCGCCAAACGGGCCGCTGGCTGTATGTTGATGGCGCGATCGCATAGGCCGGCGCACGGAAACAATTGTGCTTGCGGGCAGTCCGAAGTTAAGCGGGCAACGCCATGCCCTTTACGCCGAGCCGCTCGGCCAGCACGCCCGTGATCAACTCATGATCGTCGCGCGAGGGCAGGCCAGAGACGCAGATAGCGCCGATCACGCCCGTCCCTGCAACGGTCACCGGAAAGGCGCCGCCGTGATCGGAAAACTCCTTGGGGTCGAGGGCGGCGTCGGGCCAGGCCGCGCGGCCCTTCTCCTTCAGCTGCAGGCCGACGCGTAGCGAAGAGGCGTGGCACCGCAGCGCTGTAGCTGCTTTGCGGTGGGCCCAGTTGTCGTTGTCGCCCGAGGAACCGGGCAGGGCCGCGAAGTAGAGTTTTCGGGCCGCTGTTCGGATCTCGATCACGACGGGCGCTAGTCGTGCCAGGGCCCCGGTGCGGATCGCCTCGCCTATCTCGTGCGGAAAATTCGTTGAAGGACGGGAAGACCAAGGCCTGCTCCTGGCGCAGGATGGCGGCGATCAGGTCGGTAGCTGACATGCGGGGTTCCTTTGCCGGCGCTGGATCAGGCCTCAGCCGGTTTGTCGGCGCACCAATCCGTGGCGCGGATCGTAGCCCAGAACCGCCAGCGTCGCAAAAACGGCCAGCGCCGCCAAAACCACAGCCACCGCACCAAGGTTGAACCGCAGATACAACGCGAAGCGGATCAGCTCGACGGCGTAGGTAAACGGGTTGGCCAGACAGATGGCGTGAATGAACGGACTGCTCTCGAGCATCTTCCAGAGCGGATAGAGGGCGCTGGAGAGGAAGAAGGTCGGGAAGATGACGAAATTCATCACGCCGGCGAAATTCTCCAATTGCCGGATCCAGGACGACAGCATGAGGCCGAACGCTCCCAGCATCAGACCGGACAACACCAGTGCTGGAAACACCGCAAGGTAGCCGAAAAACGGCATCCGGATGCCGAATGCCGCCGCCAGGCCAAGAAACGCATAGGCCTGTAGGATCGATACCGTCGTTCCCGCCGCGACCTTGCATGCCAGCAGATACCAGCGCGGCATCGGACTGGTCAGCAGCACCCGCATGGATCCCATTTCTCGGTCGTAGACCATCGACAACGAACTCTGCATGCCATTGAACAACTGGATCATGCCGATGAGGCCAGGCACGATGTAGGTGTCGTAG
>JAYUAJ010000318.1:0-4007 GCA_043741375.1 Hyphomicrobiaceae bacterium
CCGCTCAATTTTACTTTTTGTCGATGAATGCTTGTAGGAGCGCTTGGTGGGCGGACTAGAGGTCGACAAGGTTTCGGTTGTTTTTCCAGCCACATCGCATGCCGCGTCCGTCACCGCGCTGGCCGATGCTAATCTGTCGATGGCTCAGGGCGATTTCATCGTCGTGCTCGGCGCATCGGGTTGCGGCAAGACCACGTTGCTCAATTTACTTGCGGGCTTTGTCTCGCCAAGCCACGGCGCGATCCGCCTGAATGATCGGCTGGTTGAGGGACCCGGACCCGACCGCGCAGTAGTGTTCCAGAAGCACGCCTTGCTGCCTTGGCTCAATGTCATCGACAACGTGGCGTTCGGGCCAAAGCTGAGGGGCGTCAGCAAGGCAAAGCGGCACGGGATCGCCAACACTTATCTCAGGCAACTCGGGCTTGAGGGGTTCGCCACCTATCCAGTTTACCAGCTGTCGGGCGGCATGCAGCAGCGCGTTGGCATCGCGCGCGCGCTCGCCAATGATCCCGAAATCCTGCTGATGGATGAGCCGCTGGGGGCGCTCGACGCGCTGACCCGCGAAAAGGCTCAGGAGCTGATCCTGAGGATCTGGCAAGAGACCGGCAAGATGGTGTTTTTCATCACCCACAGCGTCGAAGAGGCGATCTTCATGGGCACGCGGCTAGTCGTCATGTCGCCGCGTCCCGGCCGCATCACGCATACGTTCGATATCGATTTCGGCCGCCGCTTTCTGGCCTCGAAAGATGCCCGCGCGATCAAATCCTCGCCCGATTTCATCCGCCTGCGCGAACAGGTGCTCAGCATCATCTTCGGTGACGAGGAGGCCTTGAGCCATGACGCAGCTTGACGTGAGCAAGCCGGCCGAAACGTCAGCGCGGAAACCCATGGCCAGCTCCAACCCTCTGATGCGCTCGCGCCCGACCAAACCGGGCGAAACTTATGGCGTACCCGGCCAGGGCGAGAGCCTCCTCATCAGTGCCATCTCAGGCCTGGTGATCATCGGCCTTTGGTCGCTCGCCACCTCGTCGGGTTGGATCAAGCCGCTGTTCCTGCCCTCGCCCTGGGCGATCGCGCAGAAATTCGTCACCATCGCCAACGAGGGCTTTGCCGACTACTCGCTGCTGCACCATGTCTCGATCAGCGTTGCGCGCGTGTTCGGGGCCTTGGCATTGGCCTGCGTCACCGCCATCCCGATTGGTCTCGCCATGGGCATGAGCCGGATCATGCGCGGTGTCTTCGATCCGCCGATTGAGTTTTACCGGCCCGTGCCGCCGCTGGCTTATCTGCCGCTGATGATCATCTGGTTCGGCATCGGCGAATTGTCGAAAGTGCTGCTGATTTTCCTGTCGATCTTCGCCCCCGTCGCCATTGGCACCCGGTCGGGCGTGCGTTCGGCCGCCATCGAGCAAATTCATGCGGCCTACTCGCTGGGGGCAAGCCGCTGGCAGGTGCTCTGGCAGGTGATCCTGCCGGCGGCGTTGCCCGAGATCATAACGTCGGTGCGCATCGGCATGGGCGTCGGCTGGACCACGCTGGTGGCGGCCGAAATGGTGGCGGCCACCAATGGCATCGGCTTCATGGTGCTGTCGGCCTCGCAATTCCTGCAGACCTCCATCGTCATGCTCGGCATCGTCATCATCGCTGCTATCGCTTACGCCTTCGATTTTGTCATGCGCATGCTTGAGCATCGTCTCGTACCCTGGAAGGGCCGGATGTAATGAGCGTGACCTATCTGAAGACGGCCACTAAGACGGCCGCCACGGGCGAGGCTGACATCCGCGCCAATGTGGAAGGCATGCTTGCCGAGATCGAGGCGGGCGGCGAAGCCAAGGTGCGTGAACTGGCTGCTAAGCTGGACGGTTTTCACGGCGAGATCGTCGTTTCCGAGGCCGCCATGGCCGCTGCCGAGGCCGCCGTGCCCGCGAAACTGCGCGATGACATCCACTTTGCCCGCGACAACGTCCAGCGCTTTGCTGAGGCGCAGCGCGCGGCCATTGGCGATGTCGAGATCGAAGTGTCGCCGGGCCTCTGGGCCGGTCACAAGACGTTGCCGTTGGCGTCCGCCGGATGCTACGCGCCCGGCGGCCGCTACGCGCACATTGCGTCGGCTATCATGAGCGTGACCACTGCCAAGGTCGCGGGCGTAAAGCACATCGTCGCCTGTTCGCCAACGCGCTCGAACGACGGGATGCACCCGGCCTCGCTCTATGCCTTGCGCGTTTGCGGCGCCGACCGGGTGCTCAACCTCGGCGGCGTGCAGGCGGTGGCGGCCATGGCCTTTGGCCTGTTCGGCAGCCCGCCCGTCGACATCCTGGTTGGCCCTGGCAATCAATACGTCGCTGAGGCCAAGCGCATTCTTTACGGACGCGTCGCTATCGACATGTTCGCGGGGCCAACCGAAAGCCTGATCATCGCCGACAACACGGCCGACGCCGAGATCGTCGCCGCCGACCTCATTGGCCAGGCTGAGCACGGCTACAATTCGCCGGTCTGGCTGATCGCGCTGGATCGCGGCCTCGCCGAGCGCGTGATCGCGTTGGTTCCCGCCATTATCGACCGCCTGCCCGAGCCCAACCGGAAGAACGCCTTCGAAGCCTGGCGCGACTATGCCGAGGTGTCTTTCGCGGACACACGCGAGGCAGCGGCTGAGCGCGCCGACGCCTACGCCTCAGAGCATCTGCACGTGCAATGCGCCGACCTCGACTGGTGGCACGGACGCTTGCGCAATTACGGGTCGCTGTTCCTTGGCGAAGGCACGACAGTCGCATACGGCGACAAAGTCTCCGGCCCCAACCACATCCTGCCAACCAAACGCGCCGCCCGCTACACCGGCGGTCTGTCGGTTGGCAAATTCCTCAAGACGGTGACCTGGCAGCGCATGTCCCGCGATGCCAACCGCACCATCGCCCCGGTCGCGGCCCGCATCTCGCGGCTCGAAGGCATGGAAGGCCACGCCCGAACGTCCGATGTGCGGCTGGCCAAATGGTTCCCAGGAGAGAATTTCGATCTGTCTACTGCAGATTAATCGTGCAGTGTTCAAGCCGCGACTGCAAATGATGCGGTGCGCGGACCATCACCGAACTGTCATTTCGCCGCTGCAGCTGAGTCGGTCCAAAGAAGCCGTTGGCCAGCGGACCTTCCTCGACGTCCTGAACGCCGAACAGACCCTATTGAGCGCGCAGGCGGGTGTCGTCACCGACAGGCGAACCATATCGGTCGCCGAATACAGCGTTATGTCGGCCATCGGACGGTTGAGTATTCAGGAGCTCGAGGGTCGTGGGCAACGATACTGACGCCACCCGGCCTCGACCAATCCCGCCTCTACTCCCCACCCTTCCCATCAAAAAAACTCGCGACCTTCGAGAAGAACCCGGTGCTCTCCGGGTTGGTCGCCTTGTCGCTCGCCTTCTCGAATTCGGCCAGCAGCTCGCGTTGTTTGCGGTTGAGGTTTTTCGGCGTCTCGACCTCGACCTGGATGTACATGTCGCCTGCGGTCTTGGTGCGCAGCACCGGCATGCCTTTGCCCTTGAGGCGGAACTGTTTGCCGTTCTCCGTACCCTCGGGGATTTTTACACGCGTGCGCTGGCCGTCGATGGCGGGCACTTCGATGGAGCCGCCAACTGCCGCCGTCACCATGGAGATCGGGACGCGGCAGAAAATATCGGCGCCGTCGCGCTGGAAGAACTCGTGCGGTTTCACGGAGAGGAAAATGTAGAGATCGCCCGCCGGGCCGTCGCGCACGCCGGCTTCGCCTTCGCCAGCGAGGCGGATGCGCGTACCGTCCTCGACGCCCGCCGGGATGTTGACGGAGAGTTTTCGCTCTTTGGTGACGCGGCCAGAACCAGAGCAGGTGCCGCACGGATTGTCGATCACCTCGCCGCGGCCGTGGCAGATCGTGCAAGTGCGCTCGATGGTGAAAAAGCCGCCGTGGCTGGAGCGGACTTTTCCCGCGCCATGGCAGGTCTGGCAGACGGTGGGCCGCGTCCCGGCGCGCGCGCCGGTGC
>JAYUAJ010000319.1:0-1580 GCA_043741375.1 Hyphomicrobiaceae bacterium
GGTCGCCACCGCAAGCTGATCGTCCGACGATAGCACAACGTTGGCCTGCCATCGGCGCTTGGCGATCGCGAGCGCCTCGGCCGTTATCCCGTCGCCACGCAGCCGGATCATAGCGCGCCTGAGAGAGCGCTCCAACCGGTCCGGCGCCACGCCCTCGGCCGCCTCCAATGTGATCGCAAACTCGCCCGATGCGATGTGCAGATCGTGAGTGACGGATAGGTCGTTGGCGAGGCGCTCCTGGGTGACCATGGCGTCCCACAATGGGCTGGTCACCTCCGATTGCAGTATGTCAGCCAACAGTTCAAATGCTGCGGCCGTGCGCGGACCCATCCGGGACGCGCCCGGGGTGCGATAATAGAGTGTGACCTCGGCCCGTGACCGGCGACTTGAGCGTTGTTCGATGGTGTCATCGGCGCACCCGGTCATGGGTGTATCGACGGCGCGTGGACCCGCAGGCGTTCCCGCAGCGAGCTTGCCATAGGTTTCCCGCGCCAGCGCGAGAACGGCGTCCGGTTCAACGTCGCCGGCAACCACGACAATCGCGTTGGCGGGTGCGTAGTGGTCGTGGTGGAATGCCAGTGCGTCGGCCATCGTCAGCGCCCGCATTTCGCTCGGCTCGCCCAGTACCGGACGGGCATAGGGGTGCTTAGCATACAGGGACCGGTTAACGCTCTCGGCGAGCACGCTGTCGGGATCGTCCTGGTACGCGCGCCACTCATCACCAACGACCTTGAGTTCGCTCGCCGCCTCCTTGGGGTCGAATGACAGCCCGGCCATCCGGTCGGCGTCCAGATCCATGATCCGAGGCAAGGCTTCCGCCAGGACCTGTTCGTAGTAATACGTCTTGTCCACCGACGTATACGCGTTGTTGGTGCCGCCAGCCCGCATCACGATCTGATCGAACTGGCCGGTCGGATAGCGGTTGGTGCCCTTGAACATCAGGTGTTCAAGATAGTGGGCCACCCCCGAATGCCCGGCCGGGTCGTCCGCGCTGCCGGCCTTGAAGAAGACCATGTGGGTGACCACCGGCAGTGCGTGGTCCGGAATGACCACCAGCTGCAGCCCGTTGGGCAGCGTAAAGGAGGTCGCCCTGCCCGCCGCCACGGCGTTCCACGCCGGGAGCACGAACGTTGAAATCAAGAGAGTAATTACGATTTGGCGTGACGTGGGCATCAGCGAATCCTGCCGCTGTTTTGCTGCCAACGCAAGCGATTGCGGCAGTTAGAGTTTGCGGGGATCGACACGCCTGATCCGGCCGGCGATTTGCGCCAGTCCGGCTGCGTGTTACAGAATCCGTCCCCAACACTTCCGGTTGAGGCCGTGACATGGCGACCAAGAGCGCCGATAAAATCGCCGTCGAGAACTTCGCCCAAGGGGGCAAAGTCAGCTTTGTCGATGCCGCTAAATACCAGGCCGCGCGCGCCGCCGTGCTGCAAGCGTTGCCACGGGGAAAACCCGGCTTAACCATCGAAGAACTCTACGAGGTCATGGCGCCGTTGCTGCCGGAAAAGCTCTTTCCACAGTCGAAGGGTGCCGTATGGTGGATGAAAACCGCCCAGCTCGACCTCGAAAGCAAAGGC
>JAYUAJ010000320.1:0-1579 GCA_043741375.1 Hyphomicrobiaceae bacterium
CCGCCGCGCGTCACCGGGTGGCCCTTCTTGCCGGTGACGTTGACAAGGCGGCCGCCCTTGACCTCGTAGTCCATTGCGCAGGTGTCGGGGCAGTCGTGCGGGCATGCGCCGTGGAAAATTTCCGATTTCACTTGCTCGTTCATGGCGGAACTCCAGCGAATGACTGCACTTTAAATCGTGCGGCAAGCTGGCATGGTGCCAGTGCAAAGACAAGGCTGGTTGCGCGCCTTCTGGCGATGGAATCAGCTTGACGGCCTGAGAGATTGCGATTAGAACATAAATAGAACGCACCGAAATTGGTGGATAAGCAACTGCGTTGTGCGTGGGCGCCCGGTGAGCCGGGTATGATCGATGGATTCGCGCCAGGGTCCTTTGGCCTCGATCGCGGCAGTTTCGTTCGCAGTTTCGTTTAAAGGAGGCCCGGCATGGCGGGATCGGTGAATAAGGTGATCTTGATCGGCAATCTGGGCAAGGACCCGGAAATCCGCCGCACGCAGGATGGGCGGCCGATTGCCAACCTGCGCATCGCGACCACGGAAAACTGGCGCGACAAGGCGTCTGGCGAGCGCAAGGAGAAGACCGAGTGGCACTCGGTCGTGATATTCAACGAGAACCACTGCAAGTTTGCCGAGCAGTATTTGAAGAAGGGCGCCAAGGTCTACGTCGAGGGCCAGCTGCAGACGCGCAAGTGGCAGGACCAGACAGGGGCTGAGCGGTATTCGACCGAGGTGGTGATCCAAAACTTTGGCGGCACATTGACGTCGCTCGATAGCCGTCCAGGCGCGGGCGGCATGGCCGAAGGCGGTCAGGCCGATTACGGCTCGGGCGGCGGTGGCGACAGCTACGGCGGCGGCAACTCGGGCGGCGGTTCGTCGGGTGGCGGTTATTCCGCGCCCAAGAGCGCGCCCAAAAGCGGCGGCAGTAAGCCGGCCGGCGGCTTCGACAAGGCACTCGACGACGAGATCCCGTTCTAGGGACGTTTAGGAAGCGCAGGATTAAGCGCTCCCTAGGCACGCCCGCCGAACTTGGGCGGGTGCGGTTTGGGTTCGGGTGCTGCGAGTTCGGAGAGGGTGTGTGCGCTCATCACCCGGTCGATTTGGCGGCGCATCAGCTCCTTGGCGGGCTCGGCTGCGGCCAAAATCTCCTTGTATTTGTGGAGATCGAGGATGCCAAACTGGCTCACCGGCATGTCGATGTAGATGTCGGGCTGGGTGGATTTGAGCATCTGGCGCACGATGGTGTGCTGGAGGATTTGCGAGGCGGTCACCAGCGCCTCGATCGCGGTCGGCGGCTTGACGTTTTCGGGCGATACGGTCGTGCCCGAGACATCGATGGCGATCGTGATGTCGGCTTCGCCCTCGATCAGGTCGAACGGCAGTGGATTGACGAGCCCGCCATCGAGCAGCAGGCGTCCCTGGTGGAGGACCGGCGTGAACAGCGCCGGCAGCGCCATGCTGGCGGCGACGGCGGGAACAAGCGGGCCGCTGTCGAACACGACCGCCTGATAGGCGTGAATATCCGTTGTCACGATCCGCATGGGAATGACGAGATCGGCGAAGTCGCGCGCGAGCCTGGGCGG
>JAYUAJ010000321.1:0-4001 GCA_043741375.1 Hyphomicrobiaceae bacterium
CGCTTGGAACACCATCTCGGCTTGCGAGCGGGTATTGACGAAAATCAACGTCAGGCGGTGGCGGGCGATTTCACCATAGATGCCGTCGTAGGCATGACGCGCCGAATGCCCTGCCCACGGAATGTCGTCATGAGCACCAAGGATGCGGATCACGGGCGCGGCCCCGCCTTTCAGCACAACCTTGTCAGCGAGACGCGTGACGTGTTCGTCCGGACACTGAGGAACGATGTAGGCCTGCAACTCGGAGGGCCGCGCGACCGTCGCCGACAGGCCGGTGACAATCGCGTTAGGCGACAAGGCCAGAAGCCGCTGCAGGCCCAGGGCGAGGAGGTCGCCACGCTTGGACAACACCAGCGCGTGAAGTTCATCGAGGACGATCGTCCGTAGGCTGCCAAACAGGCGCGGCGCATCGGCGTGTGAGATCAGCAGCGCGATCTGCTCGGGCGTGGTGAGCAGGATATCGGGCGGAATGAACCGCTGGCGCTGGCGCCGGCCGGCCGGTGTATCGCCCGTGCGCGTTTCGATGCGCACGCCGAGGCCCATCTCCTCGACGGGCGTCAGCAAGTTGCGCTGAACGTCGACCGCAAGCGCCTTCAGTGGCGAGATATAGAGCGTGTGCAGCCGTGGCTCGTTGGCGGGTCTCGAGGCGAGGTCAATGAGACTGGGGAGGAACCCCGCCAGCGTCTTGCCCGCCCCGGTCGGCGCGATCAGCAACGTCGAGTGGCGCGCCGCAGCAGCCTCCACCAGCGCCAGTTGATGAGGGCGCGGTTGCCAACCCCGCGCCGCGAACCAACCGGCGAACGGTGCGGGCAGCGGCGTCTTGGCGGGCGAGCTGCGGTGTGTTCTGGTGACGCGCACGGCATAGGTCCTGGGGCAAAGCTCCTGACCATAGCAAATGGAGTCCGTCGCGAAATGATTGTTATGTTGGCGCAGCACCAGCCGGTCCGGGAGGCCTAAGAATGACTCACGTGCTCGATCCGCCGCCCTCGGGCCTCCGTCGCGAGGACTTCATCCAGCGCTTCGGCGGGATCTATGAGCATTCGCCGTGGGTAGCCGAGGGCGTCCACAGGAGCGGGCTTACGCCGGCGGATGACACGCCCGGTGCCCTCGCTGGCCGCATGGCCACCATCGTCGAAGCAGCGGGCCGCGAACGGCAGCTTACCCTTCTGCGCGCTCATCCCGAACTCGCAGGCAAACTCGCCATCGCCGGCAACCTGACGGCCGACTCCCGCATCGAACAGGCATCGGCTCGCCTTGATCAGTGCACGCCTCTCGAATACGCACGCTTCCAGGAGCTGAATGCGGCATACAATGCCTGGCTCGGCTTCCCCTTCATCATCGCCGTGCGCGGCCTAGCACGCGCGGACATTCTGGCCGCCTTCGAGCGCCGGATCGGCAATGACAAGGCCGCCGAGTTCCGGGAAGCGCTCGATCAGGTGCACAAGATCGCCCGGCTCAGGCTGGAAGCCATGGTCGCTTAAATCCGCGCCCGGCGGCCGGCTCCCCGGCAGGGGAGTCGCCGCACTTCGCCGGGCTATGGCCTGACAAGCCGGGCGCAAACAAAGACGGGCGGCCCTGATGGACCGCCCGTTCCGAGGCTCGGATCCCGATTTTTCGGTCCAACCCTTCAAGCTCTTTTCGTTCGGTCGCGGTTCTTCCCGGAAAACCGCCGCACACTTTTTCGAAAGCGCTCTAGAATATATCGTAGCGCAGGCCGACGCGGATTTCGTTGGCGTAGAGGTCGCTAGTGGCCGGATCGGAGTTGCCGATCGCCGTGCCCGTCTTGTTGATCAGGTCGCCGGTGTGGGCCTTGCCGATGTCGATGAAGCGATAGCCGGCATCCAGGCTGAAGCCACGATCCAGTTCGCGGGTAAAGCCGGCCATCAAGGCCCAGGCGAAGTTGGACTGATTGGCGTCCTGGATCCCGGTGATGCAACCGCACACATCCGTGGCCGAACCGTTATGCGCATGGTTGGAAGACCAGCCGAGACCCAAGCCCAGATAGGGGTTGAAGCCAGCGCGGCCCGAGAAATCGTAGTAGAGGTTGGCCAGCACAACATTGCTATTGATGCTGAAGTCGCGCGTGCCAGTCAGGGTCGTGTCGCCAGCGACGGTCAGGTAACCGTGAGCGATTGCATCATTGCGGTGCTCAATCGTCAGGTCAGCGCGCCAGTTGGGCGACAGGTACATGCCAAAGCCGCCGCCATAGACCCAGCTCTTGCCAACGCTCGTATCGGTGAGCGACAACCCCGCCTCGGACATCGAGGGATTACGATACCAGGCATACGATGCATCGCCGCGCAGATAGAAGCGGGCGTTGCTAGCAACATCCGAGCCTTCGGCGGTCTCGTGCATGTCGCCAAGATCGGCAGCCACGGCCGGCAGTGAGCCGGCGGCCAGCATCGCCAGGCCCAGCAGGGAGGCGCGAAGTGTGAGCATGGGATAGGTCCTTTTCAAGCTGCCGGATCACGAAGAACCGGCCGGGTCGATGCACGCCGACGCGTGCTTGCTTGAGGAGGACTTTGCGCGCGACGGTTTAAAAATCGCTTAAGAGCCGTGCCGATTTGACGCGTCGAATCAACCGCCTGGCTTCCTGGCGCGTTCGACGGCAGGACGGAGTTCAGTTTCGATGGCCTCAGCCGTCAGTGGGCCGATGTATTTGTAGGCAATCTTTCCCGCGCCATCGACCACATAAGTCTCCGGCACACCGTATACGCCCCAATCGATCGACGCCCGGCCATTTCCATCCGCACCAATCCTTTCGAATGGATTGCCAAGCCTTGCCAGGAATTGAGCGGCGTCCGCAGCGGCGTCTTTCTGATTGATGCCGTAAAGCGGCACGTTCAACCGCGACGCCAGAGTGCCAAGTAGCGGCTGTTCCTCACGGCACGGAATGCACCAGGAAGCCCAGACATTGACGATCGATACCTTGCCCCCACCCAGATCGGCCGTCGCAAAACCGGGAACCGGAACACCGTTGCGTGCAACACCTGGAATTGCCGGAAGGGCGAACTGCGGCGCAGGCTTTCCGATCAGGACCGACGGCAGATGCGATGGATCGCCGTGATAGAGCGAATACAGAAAGCCAAGCGCCAGGACGCCGAACAGGGCAACGGGCAGAACCGCTGTCAGGGACAAACCGCGTTGTGAAACCGGGGCTGCGCCCGGTCCGTTCGGGACCGGAGACGGGGTGGTCGTATCGCTCACGCGAACCTCATGTTTTTGTGGTGCTGGCCGAGCGGCGGCGGACGCCCTTGGCTTCCAGCTCCGCCAGGGCCCGCTTCTGGGCGCGCGCCGACAGCAACGTGTAGAGGGTAATCGCCGAGACGATTACCATGGCAGCCGCATAGGCCGCATAGACATAATAGATTTCGGTCGCTGCGTTGGTCATGAGGGATGCCCCGCTGTCGCCGCCACCAGTGGCGCGCTCGCATCCTCGGCGCGCCGCGCCCGCATGCCGGCGACCCGGCGGCGCAAGATTTCAGTGCGCATGGCGGTGAGATGCAGCGCCAGGAACAGCAGCGTGAAGGCGATGGCCATCAGGAGCAGCGGCCACAGAAACACCGAGGCGATGGTCGGCCCGCCGGCGCGAAACACGCTCGCGCCCTGATGCAACGTGTTCCACCATTCCACCGAATAGTGAATGATCGGGATGTTCACCGACCCGACAATGGCCAGGATCGCGGCCGCCCGTCCCGCCTTCACTTGGTCATCGATGGCGTTCCAGAGCGCGATCAGCCCGAGATAGAGCAGGAACAGGATCAGGAACGATGTGAGACGCGCATCCCAGGCCCAATAGGTGCCCCAGGTTGGCTTGCCCCAGATTGACCCCGTGATCAGCGCCTGCAGCGTAAAGGCCGCGCCGATGGGGGCCGCGACCTTGGCCGATACGTCCGCCAGCGGATGGCGGAAGATCAGTGAGCCGAGGCTGGAAAGGAAGATAAACGAATAGCCCATCATGGCGAGCCAGGCGGCCGGCACATGGATGTACATGATGCGAA
>JAYUAJ010000322.1:0-3995 GCA_043741375.1 Hyphomicrobiaceae bacterium
GCTGCCGGGTTCTTGATGCCGGCCATGTTGAAGCTGCCGTCCTGGCCCGCCGCCGCGCTCGCCCATCGCACCGACTGTTCGTTGCCGGGAGAGAGAGACGTGTACCAGGTATAGTAAATCATATCGAAATCGAATTTGGTCAGCCGCTGCTGATATTGGCTGTCGTCGACCAGCCGGATGTTGGCCGCGATGCCGGCGCGCTTGAGTTGCGATGCATATTCCAGCAGCAGCCGCTGCTGGGTGCGCGATTGCACCAGCACTTCGATGGCGAACGGCGCACCGGTCGCCACGTTGGACAATGTGCCGCCTTTCAACTCCCAGCCGGCCTGCTTCAACAACTCCAGGGCCGCATGCGTGTTGGCGCGGTTCCAGCCCTGGCCGTCGCTCACCGGCATCTTCTGTGTGCCGGCCATCACCTCTGGGCTTACCGCGCCGGGAAATGGCTTCAGGAGCGCCAGTTCGGCCTCGCTTGCCGCCACGCCGTGCGCCGAAAGCGCCGAGCGGTCGAAATAGCTTTGCAGCCGCGTATAGGCGTCGCGATAGAGATTGTGCCCAATCCAATCGAAATCGAACAATAGGTTGAACGCTTTTCGCACCCGCTGGTCAGCAAACAGCGGTCGTCGCATGTTGAATACAAGAGCCGCCGATGGGGCAGGCAGCCGCAGATCGACCTCGGCTTTTTTCACTTGCCCACTGGTGAAAGCTGGGAAGTTGAAGCCGTCCAGCCAATTGGCGGAATCGGTCTCCTCCATGAAGTCGTGCTGGCCGGCCTTGAAGGACTCGAACATGGCGTTCTGGTCGCCATAGTACTCCCATGACAGCTCGTCGAAATTGAACCGGCCCTTGGCGACGGCAAGGTCCTTGCCCCAATAGTTGGGATCGCGCTTCAGTGTCACAGTGCGGCCCGGGACGATGGTTCCAACGACATAGGGACCGCTCCCCACCGCCTTCAGCGTCGGCTCCTCGAAATTGCCGGCGCTATAGATGTGTTTCGGGAGCACCGGCATCAGGCCCATGATCAGCGCCATCTCGCGATCCGTGCCCGGCTTGAAAGTGAAGCGCACGCCGCGCTCGCCTACCTTCTCGGCCTTGGCCACCTTGGCGTAATAGTTGCGATGATTGGGCCGGCCGTGATCGCGCAGCGTCTCCCACGAGAACAGCACATCGTCCTGCGTGATTGGATGGCCGTCGCTGAAATGGGCTTCCTTGCGCAGGATATATTCGACGTAGGAGCGGTCGTCCGGCGTATCGACAGTCTCGGCGATCAGGCCGTACAAAGAAAATGGTTCGTCGAAGGCGCGGGCCATCAAGGGCTCAAAGACATTGGTTCCGAGATACAACGGGAACTTGCCCTTGATGATGTAGGGATTGAGGCTGTCGAACGTGTCCTTGGTTGCCTGCCTTAGCTTTCCGCCCTTGGGTGCGCTTGGGTCGGCATAGTCGAAGTGCGCAAAGCCAGCCTGATAGTGCGGCTCGCCGAGCATCGCGATGCCCGATTTCGGCTCGGCATGGAGCGGCGTTGAGATCGCCGCCAACCCCAGCAGCACGACTAACCGCAGCGCGTTTTTCAAAGTTGGTGCCAGAAACAGCGGCATCGTGTCCCCCGTGCGGCAAGGTATTGACCGGCTTTCGGGCAACATATCGTGCCACTGTGGAGAAGACGAGGCCCCGCGCCGCGTGGCGCTGCGGCAACGTCGCCTACCGATTACCAACAGCGCGTCGCCGCACGGTCCGTGCCGGTCACGGGAATGCCTCATTTGGCGGCGTTAACGCTTCCCATGTTTAGGTCCTTTTCCCCGACGGCGGTGACGTCACGGGGCAAGACCAATCGGGCAGGGGACGGGCGAGACCAAGGGTGGTTTCGGCCTGGGATGAAAGGTTAAAGCTACATGTCATATGCCAAAGTCATTCGAGTTGGCGGGTTGCGTCTTGCGGCCGCCTTGTGCGTGTCGGCGAGCCTTGTCGCCTTTGAAGGTGCGTGGACGGCTGCGTACGCCGAAGATGCCGCACCGGCCGCCGATGCCGCCGCTGCGCCGGCCAAGGCGCCGCGGACTTGGGTGAAAATTTGCGGCAAGGTTCAGTTTGCCGATACCAAGGCAAAGGATCCCAAGACGGCGCCACCGGTTGAAAAGCAGGTCTGCGCGACGCAGCACGAAAAATTCGATCCAGGTTCGGGCGGACTCTTGCTGTCCATCGCCGTCCGGGAGATGGAAGGCAACGACAAGAAGATCCTTTCTATCGCAACGCCGTTGGGCGTGCTGCTGCCGCCCGGCATTGCCATGCAGTTCGACGATGAAAAAGATGAAAAGAAGTTCGACCGGGTGCGGTTCGATTTCTGCGCGCCCGCCGGTTGCAGCTCGGAGAGCGAACTGACGCCAGAACTGCTCGATAAGATGAGCAAAGCCAAATCTATGCACATTTACGCGATTACGCTGCAGGGCGCTCCGCTTGGCTTCAAGATCAGCATGGAAGACCTCGCGACCACGATGGCCGGAGCACCGGTCGACTCGGCGAAGTATTTCGACGCGCGCAAGAACCTCGTCATGGGGCTGCGTGAAAAGATGATCGCCAAGCAGAAGGCAACGCAAGCCGCCGCTGCCGAAGCCGTCAAGGGCATTCAGGAAGACCAGGCCGCCGCCGCTGGCGGGGCTGCACCTGCCGAGCCGCCAAAGCAGTAATCCTCGTTTCGATCTGTCTTGAATTGACAAGGGCCGTCCCGGTGGGGGCGGCCCTTCGTGTCTCACCGTCACGCATCCAAACAGTCAATGCGTCTCGACGAACAACGGATGATACGTACCCTTATCGTCGGTCGTGAACATCTCTGGTACTTGAGGGTGACGAAGCGGCTTTCCGCTCTCGTCGGGCAGCAGGTTCTGCTCCGAGACATACGCGATGTACTCGGTTTTATCATTCTCGGCCAGCAGGTGGTAGAACGGCTGATCCTTGGCGGGGCGCAATTCGGCCGGGATAGACAGCCACCACTCCTCGGTATTGTCGAAGATCGGATCGACATCGAAAATGATGCCGCGGAACGCGTGTACGCGATGGCGTACCACTTGACCCAGCCGATATTTAGCCTGGCGGCCGCCCATCCCTCGTAATCCTGCCCACAACCATCCAAATTCGTCGCCAGCTGAAGGGATAAAATGCGCCCTGTCAATATGGGCGCTTAGCACATCAAAAAGGGCGGCGCGCGGGCCACCCCTTTTGCAAGTTCCACAAGTATCGCCCTGACGGGGACTACCAGACTAGCCAGCGCGGGGCCGCCTGGCAATAGCGGCGGTATTGGGTGCCAAAACCGGACTGCAAAACCTCTTCCTCGTTGCTGATGATCAGCGTGTTCATCGCAACCACATAAAGCGTTGCCGCCGCAATGGCCGACAGCGGCGAGTAGATCGCCAGCGACAGGATCGGGATCAGGAAAGCGACGTACATCGGATTGCGCGACACGGCGAAGAAACCGCTGGTGGTGAGCTTGCGCGGCTCGCCGAAGGCCGTGTTGCTGAGGGCGACGCTCATCTCGCGTTGAATGGCCAGAACCAGAACGAAGAAGGTGACCACGGCCGCGATCAGGACGGCCGCCCCGATGCCGCCCGTCAACAGATCGTCAATAGCATCTGGAACGAGGCGAATGGTGAGGCCGAAGCCGAGGCCATAGCAGGCCCAGCTCAACCAGCTGGAGATGTCGACGCCGCCAAGGCGGGTGATTTCAGTGCTGCTGGCGCGGCGATCGGAGCGGGCGGCTGCGGTGATCATGTTCGGCAATCTCATGAAGTGGCGACTGCCTCTTCATAAGCAAGAGCCGCACCAATTAGGGAACTCCATACATCTTAACGCTTTACCAACCAGCAGCGCTTCCGGAAAAGTGTAAGCGGTTTTCCAAAAAAGAAGCGCGACCAAACAAGGCATCAGCTCCAGCGCCGGTTCGACCACATCCACTGCTCGGGGGTCTCGCGGATCCATGCCTCGAACTGGCGTTGGGCCGCGGCGGTCGT
>JAYUAJ010000323.1:0-1573 GCA_043741375.1 Hyphomicrobiaceae bacterium
GCCGCCGTGCCGCCCGGCGATCTGGCGCACCAGCGACAGGCCGAGGCCAACGCTGCCATCACGCTCTCGGGCGCCCGGCAGGCGGTGAAAGGGTTCAAAGATGCGCTCGCGCTCGTCCGCCGGAACGCCGGGGCCGCGATCGAGGACATCGAGTTCCAACCGGCCGCCGCCCGCGCGCAATTCGACCTCGATCGGAGTGCCGTTGCCGTAGCGCCGAGCGTTTTCAAGCAGGTTGCGGATCAGCCGCCGCAGCAGTCGTGGATCTCCCGTCAAGGTAACCCCAGCACCGCCCGGCACGCTAAAGTCCGCGCCAACGCCCGCGCATTCCTCCGCTGTAAGGCCAACCAAATCGACTGAGTCCAGGTTCGATTGGACTGCAGATTGGCCATCGAGCCGGCTGGCCAGCAGGATCTCTTCGATCAACCCGTCCAACTCGTGGATGTTGCGCGCCAGTTCCTCGCGCGTCGCCAGCGTCGCTCCGGCCTGAAAAGATAATGGGGCCAACCGGCCCCACGAATTTGTTGTGCTTGTTTGGAGTCCCGAAATCCCTCAACCGAAGTGCTTGCGCAGCGCCAGCGGGTTCTGGATGTCGAGGAACTGCAGCGCCACACCCTGATCGTGGTGGCGGGCAACTCTGGCGCGCAGCCGGCCGAGGACAACCTCGGTGCCGATCGGGGGCAGCGGATCGATGGCGATCGAGGCGCCGCTGATCGAAACGTCTAGCATGCGCACTTCCATCTGGCGCCCGTCGGGGAACAGCAGCATCGAGTCCATCTGTTTGGGCACGATACGGTCGTGGCGGCGGGCCTCGGGAATGCCGAGCACCTTGCGGTTGATCAGCCAGGTGAGCTGCGCAGCCATTTTTTCGCGCCGGTGCTGGGTTGCCTGGATCTGTATGGCGAAGCCGCCGTCGATTAGACGCACCACCGGGCCGTCGATACGTCCGATTTCGTCAAAATAAGCGATCACATGCTCGCCCAGCGCCACCGCCTGCGGGCTGTGCAAAGCCGCGCCGCCAACCGAAACATCGATAAGTTTGCACGGATACTCCGCCTTGTCCGCGCGCATAAAACGGCCGAGCGCATGCAACTCGACGCGCTTGTGCCGGCGCCGGTCTGGGCCGGTGTCGGGCGCGCCAGCGCTGACATGCTCGGCGAAATCGGAAAACGACTGGTCGAAAGCACTCATGAGCTCGCAGCCTCCAGGGCCCCGCAAGGGGCAAGGCGCGAAATCATCCATTCCGCGCCATGGGATCGGTGCGGGAACTATGCTGTGGGTCCATTTAAGAAATACCTAAAGCCGGCACAGCGGCTGGTTCATTTTGGGCCAGGCTTACCGATATCGATAACGTTGTCCTTGCGGCCGCCCTCATAGACTCGGAAGGAGCGGCGTTCAAACCGAACGACCTTGGCGTCGCCGGTCTCACGCAAAAAGGGCGCAGGAGCCGTACTGCGCGCGATCAGCGCATGCGGTCTCCCGTCCGGCCAAATCACATCAAAGGTTGAGAGTTCGAGCTGGGCAAACGGCGCGTGCGCAAAGGGCTGCAGGGCGTTGATCGGGGCGAGCGACCCCA
>JAYUAJ010000324.1:0-3976 GCA_043741375.1 Hyphomicrobiaceae bacterium
AGATGCCGCCGCATCGGGCCTGGAGGCCAAGGACTACGTCGCCAAGGCGCTCAAGGACGGCACGCTCAAGATGAGTTGCCAGGACCCGGACAATCCGAAGAACTGGCCGCGCAACCTGTTCGTCTGGCGCTCGAACCTGCTCGGCTCGTCCGGCAAGGGACATGAATACTTCCTCAAGCACCTGCTCGGCACGACGCACGGCGTGCTCGGCAAGGATCTGGGACCCGAAGGCAAAGCGAAGTCCAAGGAGGCTGTGTGGCACGATCAGGCGCCGGAAGGAAAACTCGACCTGCTGGTGACGCTCGACTTCCGCATGTCGACGACGTGCGTGTACTCCGACATCGTGCTGCCGACCGCCACCTGGTACGAGAAGAACGACCTCAACACTTCCGACATGCACCCCTTCATTCACCCGCTCACGGGCGCGGTCGATCCGGGTTGGGAGGCGCGCTCCGATTGGGAGATCTACAAGGGCATCGCTAAGGCCTTTTCGAAGGTCGCGCCGGAAGTGCTGGGGCTGGAGAAGGATGTCGTCCTCAACCCGATCAAGCACGATAGCGCCAACGAGATCGCCCAACCCTTCGAGCCGAAGGACTGGAAAAAGGGCGAGTGCGAACCGGTCCCCGGTCGGACCATGCCAACCGTAGCAGTGGTCGAGCGCGACTATCCGCACATCTACGAGAGGTTCACCGCGCTCGGGCCGCTGATGGATAGTGTCGGCAACGGCATCAAGGGCATGACGTGGAAGACCGATCACGAGGTCGAGCACCTGAAGGCGCTCAACGGCACGCATAAGGAGGGCGCCAACAAGGGCCTCGCCCGGATCGTCAGCGATATCGATGCGGCTGAAATGATCCTGATGATGGCGCCGGAAACCAACGGCGAAGTGGCGGTCAGGGCTTGGACAGCACTGGCGAAAACGACCGGACGCGAACACGCCCATCTGGCATTGCCCAAGGAGGACGAGAAGATCCGCTTCCGCGATGTGGTGGCGCAACCGCGCAAGATCATCTCGGCGCCGACGTGGTCGGGCCTGGAGAGCGAGAAGGTCTGCTACAACGCCGGCTATACCAACGTGCACGAACTGATCCCCTGGCGGACACTTACCGGCCGCCAGCAGCTCTATCAAGATCACTTGTGGATGCGGGCGTTTGGCGCCTCGCTGTGCGTTTACCGCCCGCCTGTTGATTTGCGCACGATCAAGCCGGTGATCGATCTCAAGCCCAATGGCGAAAAACAGATCGTTCTCAATTTCATCACGCCGCACCAGAAATGGGGCATCCACTCCACCTACACCGACAACCTGCTGATGCTGACCTTGTCACGCGGCGGGCCGATCGTCTGGCTGTCGGAGGTCGACGCGAAGAAGGCCGGCATCGTCGATAACGATTGGGTCGAGGCCTACAACGCAAACGGTGCGCTGGTGGCGCGCGCGGTCGTCTCGCAGCGCATGAAGGAGGGCACGCTGTTCATGTACCACGCGCAGGAGAAGATCGTGAATGTGCCGGGCTCGGAGATGACCGGCAACCGTGGCGGCATCCACAACTCGGTGACGCGCACAGTCCTCAATCCGACGCACATGATCGGCGGCTACGCGCAACTCGCCTACGACTTCAACTACTACGGCACGATCGGCACCAACCGCGACGAGTTCGTCGTGGTCCGCAAGCTGCGTAACGTTGATTGGCTCGAACGTCCCTTCAACGACAAGGCCCACGCCACCCTCAAAGCCGCCGAGTGAAGGGGACACCGATGAAGATCCGCGCACAAATTGCCATGGTCCTCAATCTCGACAAGTGCATCGGCTGCCATACCTGCTCGGTCACCTGCAAGAACGTTTGGACCAACCGCGAAGGCATGGAATACGCCTGGTTCAACAACGTCGAGACCAAGCCGGGCATCGGCTACCCCAAGGAGTGGGAGAACCAGACGAAGTGGAAGGGCGGCTGGAAGCGCAAGGCGAACGGCCGGATCGAGCCGCGCATCGGGTCCAAATGGCGCATCCTGGCCAACATATTCGCCAACCCCGATCTGCCCGAGATCGACGATTACTACGAGCCCTTTACCTTCGATTACGAGCACCTGCAGAAGGCGCCAGAGCTCGAAGCATTTCCAACGGCACGTCCCCGCTCGCTGATCACCGGCGAGCGTATGGAGAAGATCGAGTGGGGTCCCAACTGGGAGGAAATCCTCGGCGGCGAGTTCGCCAAGCGCTCGAAGGACGCCAATTTCGAAGGCATCCAGAAGGAGATTTACGGCCAGTTCGAAAACACCTTCATGATGTACTTGCCCCGGCTGTGCGAGCACTGCCTCAACCCGGCCTGCGCGGCGGCCTGCCCATCCGGCGCGATCTACAAGCGCGAGGAGGATGGCATCGTTTTGATCGACCAGGACAAGTGCCGCGGCTGGCGCATGTGCGTCTCCGGCTGCCCGTACAAGAAGATTTATTACAACTGGTCGAGCGGCAAGAGCGAGAAATGCATCTTCTGCTATCCGCGCATCGAGGCGGGGCAGCCGACGGTGTGCTCGGAAACCTGCGTCGGCCGTATCCGCTATCTCGGCGTCATCCTCTATGACGCCGACCGTATCGAGGCGGCGGCAAGCGTGCCCGGCGACAAGGATCTCTACGAAGCCCAGCTCAAGATCTTCCTCGATCCCAAGGATCCGGCGGTGATTGCGCGCGCGCGTGCCGATGGCATTCCCGATTCCTGGCTGGAGGCTGCGCGGCAATCGCCGATCTGGAAGATGGCGATGGAGTGGAAGGTCGCCTTTCCGCTGCACCCGGAATATCGCACGTTGCCGATGGTCTGGTACGTGCCACCACTGTCACCGATCACGGCCGCCGCCGAAGCCGGCAAGATGGGCACGGACGGCGGCATGCCCGATGTGAAGAGCCTGCGCATTCCGCTCAGATATCTGGCCAACCTGCTGACCGCCGGCGACGAAGCGCCTGTCGCGCGCGGCCTCGAACGTATGCTGGCGATGCGGGCCTATATGCGGGCGAAAACGGTGGACGGCGTCATCGACGACACCATTGCCAGGAAGGTTGGGCTGACAGGTCCGCAGATTGAGGACATGTATCACATCATGGCGATCGCCAATTACGAGGACCGCTTTGTGATTCCGACCGCCCATCGCGAAGTGAGCGAAGATGCCTACGAGATGCGCGGCAATTGCGGGTTCTCCTTCGGTGATGGGTGCGCACCGGGCGAACAGGCCGCGAACCTGTTCGGAGGGGTGAAACTCAAGAACGATAAGCCCAAGGTGGGGAGCTACTGATGAAAACGCTGAAGGTTCTTTCCGCGCTCCTGACCTATCCGACGCCGGCGCTCGTCGAGGCCGGCCCGGAAATGAAGGCGCTGCTCGTTCGCGAGGCCGTTCTGCCAAAGCGCGTTCGCGAGGAGGTGTGCAGGCTCATTGATGATCTCTCCACGCACGACCTCTACGACGCCCAGGAGCGCTACATCCTGCTGTTCGACCGCACGCGATCGCTTTCGCTGCATCTGTTCGAACACGTGCACGGCGAAAGCCGTGATCGTGGTCAGGCGATGGTCGATTTGATCAAGGTCTACGAGGACGGCGGCTACACGCCGACCACATCGGAATTGCCTGATTTCCTGCCGCTGTTTCTCGAGTACGCCTCGACCCGCGCGCCGGCCGAAGCGATCGAATTGATCGGCCAGCCCAGCCACGTGTTTGCGGCACTCCGCGAGCGACTGGCGAAACGTTCATCACCCTACGAGGCTGTGTTCGCAGCCCTTGTCGCCCTCTCCAAGGCCAAGCTTGACGAGGCAGCGCTCGCGGCCCTGCGCGCCGAACCCGATCCCGAGCCGGACGATCTCGAAGCCCTCGACGCCGCGTGGGAAGAGGAGGAAGTCACCTTCGGCCCCGGCGCTGCCGCCGACGCCTGCGGCAAGGATGGCTTGGCGGCAAAGCTGCGCCAGATGCGGCGCCCAGCTCCAGGAATGGAACTACC
>JAYUAJ010000325.1:0-9192 GCA_043741375.1 Hyphomicrobiaceae bacterium
GCTTTTTGGCAAGATCAGGAGGCGCTGTTGCAATGGCCTTGGCCCAACGGGCGGCGATGTCGGCGCCCAACTCTAGGGCGACACGATCCGCGCCAACGCGAAAGCGCAATTCGTCACCAACGGTCTCGACGCAGCTCAACTGAGAACGCGGAAACTTCGCTTTCAACTCGCCACGCAGGATCAGTTCGTCGGCTTCCAACAGAACCTTGACGGCGCCGGTCCGCTCATTCCATCGGCAGTCGCATTGCGCTTCACGACCCATGGGGTCCTCCCGCATGCCAACTCGCTAGGATACACTCAAAAGTCCGTCGGCGCTCCGCCCTCACGTTTGCGCCGCTCAACAAACGCCGACAACTCCTCCTTGATTGCCGCATCCATTGGCGGCGGCTCGAACTCGGTAAGGATCTGTTTCCAGATCTTGTGAGCGCGCTGCGGGGCCTGCTCAGCGCCAGCCTCCTCCCAAGCCTTGAAGTTGCGCCAATCCGACATGAACGGCGAATAGAATGCCGTCGTGTAACGGCTCTGGGTGTGGGCGCCGCCGAAGAAGTGGCCATGCGGCCCAGTCTCCTTGATGGCCTCAACGGCAACGTCGTCGGTCTCCATTGGGATAGGTTGCATGTAGTGCTGCACCTGCTGCAGCGTCTCGCAGTCCATCACGAATTTTTCGTAGGAGGCACACAGGCCACCCTCAAGCCATCCGGCTGCGTGATAAACCACGTTGGTGCGTGCCGATACACACGCCCACAGCGAAAAGCTGCTCTCCCATTGTGCCTGGGCATCGGGTGCGTTGGCCGCACAGGCGTTCGACGCCCGCAGCGGCAGACCGTAGAATCGGGCCATCTGCCCTGACATCTGAGTTGCGCGCATATACTCCGGCGTGCCGAAGGCGGGAGCGCCCGACTTCATGTCCACGTTCGAGGTGAACGATCCGTACACCACCGGCAAGCCCGGTTTGATCAGCTGCAGGAGCACGATGCAGATCAGCGCCTCGGCTGTTTGCTGCACGATGGCGCCAGCCAGCGTCACCGGAGCCATGGCGCCAGCGAGCGTGAACGGCGTAACGATGGTCGGCTGACCTTTGCGGGCAAGCCGCATCGCCCCGTCCAGCATTGGCGTATCGTGCTTCAATGGCGAACTCGAGTTGATGTTGGTGTACATGCGCGGGCTGGCGGCGAACTCCTCATGGGAAAGCCCGCCTGCGATCCGCACCATCTCCATCACATCCTCAATGCGTTCAACCCCGAGCGAATAGGCGTGGCAGACTTTGTCGGTCAGCGTCAGCATGTCGAACAGGCAATCGAGATGGCGGATCGAGGCATGCACGTCCACCGGCTCAACCGGATAGCCACCGGCCATGTGGATGCAGTTGAAGTACTGCGTCAGCTTGATCAGATCCTGATAGTCGGATCGCTGGCCGACGCGCCGGCCGCGCTCAAGATTGGATGAATTGGGCGGTGACGACACATTCACGAACACCATGCGGTCGCCACCGATGGCGACCTCGCGCTCGGGATTGCGCGGCGTGATGGTAAACTGCGACGGCGCCTTTCTGACCTGCTCCATCACGAACTTGCGGCCGGCGCGCACGCGCACGCCATCAACCTCGCAGCCGGCAGCTTTGAGAATGACGCGGGCCTCGTCGTGGAGCATGTCGATGCCGATCTCTTCCAGCACCCGCATGGCCCCATCGTGGATCATTTCCACGCCCTCGGCGGTAAGCGGTTCAGTCGGCCGGTCCAGATTGACGGGGATTTTCCAGGGCATCTGATTGATGGCGCTTTGCCCGGTGCGCG
The DNA here is from genome assembly GCA_043741375.1 of Hyphomicrobiaceae bacterium. Taxonomy (GTDB): domain Bacteria; phylum Pseudomonadota; class Alphaproteobacteria; order Rhizobiales; family Hyphomicrobiaceae; genus JANYHF01. Next base: position 1,794 of record JAYUAJ010000325.1, read on the forward strand.
CGCCGCGCCTGGCGCTGCGGCCACCGCGGGCTTTCTGAATGGCTGTTTCGGGGGCATCGGTCATGGGGCGCTCGCGAGGGTTGGCTCAGGGTCCGGCGACCTTATAGACTTGGCACCGCCGGAACACCATTTTCCCGCGCGCGCGGGCCCCTACACTGCGATGCCGGCAGACCCGGACCGCCAACGCCGGATTAGACGGCGCCCGGCATCTTGCCAGTAGCTCTCCCAGTAAAAGGTCGACACATGCGCCAGCGCAAATGTCACGGCAAAACTGACGGGCCGTTTCAGGAGGTATTTTACCGCTGGCCCACCTTCGTTCAACCAACCGTGAATAGTGGCGGGATGTATGATATAAAGTGCATAGGAAATGGTCGCGATGTACCCGAGGGTCTTTGATGCCAAGAATCGGCCAAACGCACTATTCTGAAGGCACAGGGCAGCCACCAGCAGCGCAGAGCTGAAATAGGGACGGAAGTACCCCAGCGGCTCAAGCATCCAATTGGCCGACAAAAACCACAACACAAGGATGGCCGGCAGCGCCACCACTGCCATTCGCTTGAAGCGCGACCAGTCGGGCCGGTAGAGCATCGCGACACAGGCGCCGGCTAGGATCTCATCCACCCGATGATGGGTCCTTATGTCCACGGTCGCCCCATGGCCTATCCGAATGAGCGTGATGGCGATACACGCCGGAAAGACCAGCCAGAGGCCTCGCCGGCCTAACACGAATACCACCAAAGCGATACAGGCATAGAACTGCATCTCGACGCACAGCGACCAGAAATGAGCATTGATGTCGATCAGATTGTTCAGAGGATCCACATAGTTCATAAGAAATGTATTGGTCCAAAACAGCCGGGCTGGATCGAAAGAAACCAGCACAAAGACAACGAACGTGTAAGCGTAGGCGAGTGGAAGAATGCGGGCTAACCGGCGCACTAGAAACTCCGGTACGGTGGTATCGGCCAGCAACAACGATACGATAAGAAATCCTGACAGAGCAAAGAACAGGCTCATGCCCATATTGCCGGTAGCATCGTTCAACTGCCAGGCCTTCGGGCCCACTGGCAGCATATGCGTGGCCAGGACCAGCAAGATGCTAACTGCCCTCAACCCGTCCAGTACCGGCAATCGGTGCGGCCTCGTCACTTGCTCAATCACTCCCTCGCCTGCAGACCGTGGTCCTGCCGGCAATCTGCGATATAAGCCGTCGAACGTCACGAAAGTTTGCCCGGACTTGCTTAATCCGAGGGCGCAAGCTTCAATCGGCGTTGCACGGCCTCATGCTGTACATGTGCCACCCCGGTGAACCATGTCCAAGGATCTCCTGTCCATCCAGTACCTGCGGGCCATCGCCGCACTGATGGTGGTGCTCGTGCACATGGAGGGACATTTGACCCGGCTGGGCTACAGGGGCGGCTGGCCCTCGGTACTGAATGGCGGCGTCGATATCTTCTTCGTCATCAGCGGCTTTATCATGTGGGTGACCACTGCCAACCGCACGGTCACGCCTTGGCAGTTCCTCTACCACAGGCTGCTCCGCATCGCACCGCTCTATTGGATCCTCACCACGCTGACCATCGCCTTGATGGTTGCGGCGCCCTCGCTCTATCAGGGCGGGCAGAACGGCGCCGGTCATATCTTTGCATCGTATCTCTTCATTCCCGCCGAACATCCGCTCCTCCACACCATGGTGCCGGTGCTGCTACCAGGGTGGACCTTGAACTATGAGATGATGTTCTACCTGCTGCTGGCGGTGTGTCTGCCGCTTCGGCCCGCCCTGCGCATGACCGCCATGATCACGATCCTAGGACTGCTCGCCCTGTCGCACCCGCTGTGGCCCGACGATAAATCCATCCCGGCCTACTATACGCAGAGCGTCATCCTTGAGTTTGCATTCGGCATGGCTCTCGGCGCGTTTTTTATCAGCGGACGCACGATCCCTTCGCGGGCTGCAGTGGCGCTGGTCGTGATTGGCGCGCTCGCAATGATCGGGCTGTCGGTTCTGGACCTGCCCCGCGTCATCGGCGCCGGCATCCCGGCCGCCATGATCGTTGCCGGAGAGGTCTATTTCGAACGCGCCGGCGGCCTCAACCGCTTGCCGGTGTTGAGCCTGCTCGGCGATGCATCCTATTCGCTGTATCTGACGCACGGGCTGGTGCTATCGATCGTCAGGCAGATCTGGTTGCGGGCTGGCCTTTCGGCATTGCCTTACAACCTGCCCCTGTTTGTTGTCTTTGCCGTATCCGCTTCGTGTATCACGGCATTTCTCTCCTACCGGTACGTCGAACAGCCAATTCTGGCTATCGGCCGGAGCCAACGCTGGTTAGCCCCTGCGCCAATCAGAGGACCCAGCAACCTATGAGCGAATACCGGCAGATCATCGCCGCCCTCTACCGCCTCTATCAGAACAGCGGATTCGCCATGGCGGGCGCGGTGGCGTTTTCATTCATCGTGTCGCTGTTTCCGTTTTCAGTGTTTCTCGGCGCGCTGGCAGGCGTGTTCGGCGGGCGGCAGCTGGCGGCGCAGGCCGTCGAGCAGCTGTTTGCGGTGCTGCCCCGAAGCGTCGCCGATGTGCTGGCACCGCAGATCGAGCAGATCATGGGTGAAAGCCGCGTCGGCCTCCTGACGCTTAGCGGCGTCCTCGCCCTGTTTTTCGCCACCACCGCCAACGAGACGCTGCGGGCTGCGCTGAACGGCGCCTATCGCGTTACCGAGCGGCGGCCTTATCTGCTGTGCTTGGCGTTGTCGGCTCTGTTCCTGATGCTCACAGCGCTTGCCATGCTGGTGCTGGCGTGGGTGCTGGTGGTGGGGCCGAACCTGGTTGCCGTGATCAAAAGTCCGCTCCTGAATAGTTTGTTCGAGGCCGATTGGTTCTCAACCCTGTTGCGCTACGGTTTTGCCGGCGGCATCTTGGCCGTCTACCTGCTCGGCGTGCATCTCTGGCTGGCGGCCGGACGCCGGACGCTTCCGGACGTCTGGCCAGGCGTACTGTTGACCATCGTGCTCATGCTGGCGCTGGCGGGGCTCTACTCACGCTACCTCGCCCTCAGCACCTACACGCAATTCTATGAGGGACCTACGCAGATCATGGTGGCGCTGATCTTTTTTCAGGTCACCGGCGTCGCTATCCTGCTGGGGGCGGAACTCAATCGCGGTATCATCGAACTGACACGACCCACCCAGCCACAGGCTTGAAGGCACTCCCTCCATGGCAACCGAAATGTCGACCACGACCTCAGCCTTCGCAGCTTTGCACCGTCACTTGAGCGAACGCGGACCGATGGATATGCGCGCGGCCTTCCAGAGCGATCCCGGCCGGTTCGAACGGTACTCACTCGAGGCCGAGGGGATTTTCCTCGATGCCTCGAAATGCGCCATCGATGACGACGCGCTGCGGCTCCTGCAGGCCTTGGCCGGCGCGGCCGACATCGCGGGAAAGCGCGACGCCATGTTCGCTGGCGAGACCATCAACACCACCGAGAGCAGGGCCGTTCTGCATACAGCGCTGCGCGGCGATGACCGCAAGCCGCTGCTGCTGGACGGCGAAAACATCATGGAAGATATCCGCACCGTCGGTATCGCCACGGCGGCATTCAGCCATGGCGTGCGCGAAGGTACCATCAAGGGATCGGGCGGCAAGCGCTTCACCGACGTCATCAACATTGGCATCGGCGGCTCGGACCTAGGACCGGTCATGACCACGCTGGCGCTTGCGCCGTATCATGACGGACCGCGCCTGCATTTCGTATCGAACGTCGACGGCGCGCATATTGCCGATACGCTGAAACCTCTCAACCCGGCGACCACGCTGGTTCTGATCGCCTCCAAAACCTTCACCACCATCGAAACCATGACGAATGCAGCCACGGCCCGCGCCTGGATTGCGGGCGCACTCGGCGAAAAAGCCGTGGGCGCACATTTTGCCGCGATCTCGACCGCGCTCGATAAGGTCGCGGCCTTCGGCATCGCGCCGAACCGCATTTTCGGTTTCTGGGATTGGGTCGGCGGGCGCTATTCCATCTGGTCTTCGATCGGTCTGCCGCTGATGATCGCCATTGGATCGCAGAACTTCGTGCAGTTCCTGCTCGGCGCGCACGCCATGGACGAACACTTCAAGAATGCTCCTTTGGGCAAGAACTTGCCTGTGTGGTTGGGGTTGATCGGCATCTGGCATCGCAACATCTGCGGGTATACGTCCCGCGCCGTCATTCCGTACGATCAACGGCTGTCGCGACTGCCGGCCTACCTGCAGCAGCTGGATATGGAATCGAACGGCAAGTGCGTGACCAAGGACGGCAAACCAGTGGCGCGCGCGACCGGACCGATAGTGTGGGGCGAGCCCGGCACCAATGGGCAGCACGCGTTCTTCCAGCTGTTGCATCAGGGGACAGACGTTATCCCGGTCGAGTTCCTGGTGGCCGCCCAGGCTCACGAGCCCGAGGCGATGGCGGCGCATCACAGCCTGCTGCTCGCCAATTGCCTGGCGCAGTCGGAAGCCTTAATGCGTGGGCGGACCTTGGAGGAAGCGACGGCGCAGCTAGTCAGGGCAGGCCGCAGCACGGCCGAGGCTGCGCGAATCGCGCCACACCGGATGTTCCCGGGCAACCGCCCCTCGATCACCATCGCCTATCCGAAACTCGATCCCGCGACGCTGGGCAAATTGATCGCGCTCTACGAGCACCGCGTGTTCGTCGAGGCCGCGATCTGGGACATCAACGCCTTTGACCAATGGGGCGTGGAGCTGGGCAAGGAACTGGCGACCGGGCTGCAGCCGATTGTCGAAGGTAAGGCCAAAGCGACCGGGCGCGATGCCTCCACGGCCGGGCTGGTGGCGAAGCTGCGCGGGTGGCAGGGATAGGCTTCTCCGCTACTCCCCAAAAACGCGGGCGAAAATCGTGTCGACGTGTTTGAGGTGGTAACCGAGATCGAACTGCTCGGCGAGCTCGGCCGGCGTCAGCACTTTTGCCACATCGGGATCGGCGGCGAGGAGGGCCTGGAAATCGGGCATTTTCGCCGCCCCCGTTTGGTACGCATCCCACACCTGCATGGCGTTGCGCTGCACCAACGTATACGCTGCTTCGCGCGACAGGCCCGCCCGCGTCAGGGCAAGCAGTACGCGCTGCGAATGGATCAACCCACCGAGCCGATCCAGATTCAGCTTCATGCGCTCCGGATACACCACCAGCTTATCGATCACGCCAGCCAGCCGCACCAGGGCGAAGTCCAGCGTGATGGTCGCATCCGGGCCAATCATGCGCTCTACGGAGGAATGCGAGATGTCGCGCTCATGCCACAACGCCACGTTTTCGAGCGCGGGGGCCGCAAAGCTGCGCACCATGCGCGCAAGGCCCGTGAGATTCTCTGTCAGCACCGGATTGCGTTTGTGCGGCATGGCCGACGAGCCCTTCTGGCCGGCCGAGAAATATTCCTCCGCCTCCAGAACTTCGGTACGTTGCAGATGCCGAATTTCCGTTGCGAGGCGCTCCACCGACGATGCGATTACCGCCAAGGCCGAGAAATACGCAGCGTGCCGGTCACGCGGGATGACTTGCGTCGAAACCGGCTCCTGGGCCAGCCCCAATTGGCCTGCAACGTAGGCCTCAACGCGCGGATCGATCTGAGCAAAGGTGCCGACGGCACCGGACAACGCACAGGTCGCGATCTCGGCCCGTGCCGCCACCAGCCGGGCGCGCGCCCTAGCAAATTCCGCGTAGGCGCCGGCCAGTTTCAGCCCGAAGGTCACCGGCTCGGCATGGATGCCATGGCTGCGGCCGATACAGATCGTGCTCCTGTGCTCCAGCGCGCGCCCCTTCAGCGCGGCCAACAGGGCATCGAGACCGGCCAACAGGAGATCGGTTGCGCGCGTGAGCTGAACCGCCAAAGCGGTGTCGAGAACATCCGACGACGTCAGGCCGAGGTGCAAAAAACGCGCCTCCGGCCCCACCACCTCTGCCACGTGGGTGAGGAAGGCGATTACGTCGTGCTTGGTCTCGCGCTCGATGGCATCGATGCGCGGGATGTCCCACACCGCATTGCGGCCCTTGGCCCAGATCACTTCGGCTGCGGCCTTGGGAATCTGGCCTAGGTCCGCCATGGCGGAAGCGGCATGCGCCTCGATTTCGAACCAGATCTTGAAGCGTGTGGCGGGCTCCCAGATCGCGACCATCTCGGGGCGACTGTAACGCGGGATCATGGCTGTTGGTCCTTAAGTTGGCCGAGGCCGAGTACGGTCAGTACTTCGGCGGTGTGCGCGCCAAGGCGGGGCGCGGCGCGCGTATATCTCAAGGGCGTATCTGACAAGCCGATTGGGCTGCGCACAGATGGCAACGTTCCTGCCGTGGCGTAAGGCGCTGGCAAATCCAGACGCATGCCTCGCGCCTCGACCTGGGGGTCGGCGAACGCCTCAGCCACCGTATTGATCGGCCCGGCGGGCACATGCACCGCCTCCAGTTTCGCCAACAAGTCGGCCTTGGTCATCCGGGCGGAAGCCGCGCTCAGCATCGGAATCAGCACGTCGCGGTTGCGCACGCGATCCGCATTGGTGGTAAAGCGCGCATCGTCGGCCAACTCCGGCAACCCTAGAACGCGGCAGACATCGGCATACTGCCGGTCGTTGCCGGAGGCGATGATGACGTGGCTGTCGGAAGTCGGGAACGGTTGGTACGGCACGATGTTGGGGTGGGCGTTGCCCATGCGAGACGGCGACTTGCCAGATACCAGGTAATTCAAGGCCTGGTTGGCGAGCACCCCCACCTGGGTATCCAGCAACGCCATATCCACGTGCTGGCCGCGCCCTGTCTTTTCGCGCGCCGCCAATGCGGCCTGGATGCCGACGACGGCATAAACGCCAGTGAAGATATCGGCGAACGCGACGCCGATCTTGGTCGGTTCGCCCTCGGGCGTTCCCGTCACATCCATGATGCCGCCCATACCCTGGATCATGAAGTCGTAACCCGCGCGGTGCGCATAGGGGCCGTCCTGGCCGAAGCCGGTGATGGAGCAATAGACCAGCCGCGGGTTGAGCGCGGAAAGGCTCGCGTAGTCGAGGCCGTATCTAGCAAGGCCGCCAACCTTGAAATTCTCAATGAAAACGTCGGCCCCAGCCGCCAACCGCCTGATAGCCTCCTGGCCATCGGGTTGCTCGAAGTCGACCGCGATCGAGCGCTTGCCGCGATTGCAGGAGTGGAAATAGGCCGAATCCGGCCGCTCGCCCTCAGGGGCCTCGACGAACGGCGGTCCCCATCCGCGCGTATCGTCGCCGGTCCCAGGGCGTTCCACTTTGATCACGTCCGCGCCGAGATCGGCCAGCAGTTGCCCGGCCCAGGGGCCGGCCAGAATACGGGCCAATTCCACGACTTTCAGGCCGGCGAGCGGCGGCTCATTTGGTGGCGGGGTC
>JAYUAJ010000326.1:0-9192 GCA_043741375.1 Hyphomicrobiaceae bacterium
CCTCCTGCGCCAATTGAGCAGCCACTGCCAAAGCCGACTCCAACCCCTGGACCAACACCACCCCTGGAGCCACCGCCGTCTGGCCCGGGCCCAGGCCCAGATTCTGGGCCCTTGCCGCCGCCCTTTGATAACATTCCAGTTTCGCCACCTACGAGATCAGTTCGGTATTGACGCTTTCAGAATTCAGAGGCAGCATTGATAACAAGTGAAGCCCAAAATATCCTCGATGAGCACCAGCACGAGTGGCATGAGATTGTTAACGGAGAAGATCGCCTAGGAACCGCAAAGTTCAGGGTGGACATCGAGAAGCTGGCCCGTGACGGGCATGTCTATGCTCAGTTGCATCTAGCGAACCACCTCGCCGTTGGGGCCGCTGGCTATAGCGTAGATCTTGCTGCGGCCAAGCGATGGCTGAGCAAAGCCTCAAACTCTGGAGAGGGCCGTGCGTTGTATGATCTCGCCAGGTTTTGTGAAAAGAACGGCACGCCTGATGAAGCATTTAAAATCTTGTATAGTCTCGTTGAAAGTAGATACCTGCCTGCATTTTATCGACTTGGAACGTACTATGCTAAGGGATTCGGGTGTCGGATCGACATAGCAAAAGCTGATGAACTGAGGCGATATTCGGCCGCTAATTGGTGCGTACCCGCTATGCGGTGGCTCTCTGGCGAATACATGAAGAAATCGCCCCGAATTTTGTGGGGGTTGTTGGGGAGAATGCACATACTGCAGGTTGTGATTTGGGCTGCTTTTTTGTTTCTTTTTCGACGGACCGATTTGCGATTGTATCCATGACCAAAGGTGCCATGGCGCTGGACAGGTGACAAGTTGGCGCAGAAGCGCGCAACGGCTCTGATCGATCGCACCCACGCCCGCGCCGATGCGCTCAACCTCACCGGCATCACCGACGCCGTGACGCCGGCGAACAGCCAGCAACGCTTCAGTGTTTGTTGTTAGCGCCACAATGCCTCACACCACCCGATTTAGCGGTAAGGCGACCTACACGCGTGGCCAAAGCCGTCACAACTCGCAAACCGGAATTCAGGGCTACTCGTACATTCGGATTGTGACGCCACCGTCGATGACAAGACTGCTGCCGGTCATGAAACGCGCCTCATCGCTGGCAAGCATCACCGCAACGGCGGCAATCTCCTCGGGCCGCCCGAGGCGTCCCAGAGGTTGGCGGGCTTCGATCGCCTTTTTGGCGGCAGCAGGATCAGGCTGTTGGGCGAAATAGCGATCGCTCAGCGGCGTATCGATCCAGCCTGGCGAGATCGCGTTCACGGCAATGCCGCGATCAGCATACTCGAGTGCCAGGGATCGCGTGAGGCCGATCAGTCCGTGCTTGGCGACCGGATAGGGGAAGGTGCCCTTGATCACCCGCTCGGCATGGTTCGACGCTATGTTGATGATGGACCCATGGGCTTTGGCGAGCATGGTTGGCAGCACGGCCCGGCAGCACAGCCAGGCGCCCTCAAGATCAACCGACAGGCAACGCGCCCAATCCTCATCGGTTGTCTGCAGGGGATCGCCAAAAACATTGATCCCCGCGTTGTTCACCAGCACGTCGGGCGGACCAACGGCCTCGAGCGCGCACGCCATCATCGCGGCAACCGATTGCGCCTTTGAAACATCCGTTGCGATTGAGATTGCCGATCCGTGCACAACGGCATTGAGGCTAACGGCAACGCGTAGACCAGCATCGAGGTCAATGTCGGCGATGACGACCTTGGCGCCCTCAGCCACGAAGCGCCTGGCTATCGCTTCACCAATGCCGGCAGCGGCGCCGGTTACGATCGCGCATTTGTCAGCAAGGCGTCCCATCTCAACACCCATCTCTCACCAGTTTTCCAACCCGTTTGATCGCACCGCCTGGTCTGATAAACAAACATTCTCTGCCAGCGTCAACGAGGGCCCGGCTATGGAGACGATGACGCTCGAAAACGACCAGATGCTCATTTCGCTTTGCCCCCCATTCGGGGCCAGGGTCATAACGCTGCGCGACAAGCGTACGGGCCGCGACTGGATTGGCGCCGGCGCTTGCGTAGGTTCGGCTGCTGATGACGCGGAATTTGGCCGGGACGCCGCAACAGGTTGGGACGAATGCTTCCCGACGGTGACGTCATGCGTCTCGCCGGACGGCAGGCGGTTGCGCGACCATGGCGAGTTGTGGGGGCGGCCGTGGGACATAACGGCGGTGTCTGCTACGAGCGTGACCGCGTTGCGTTCAAGCGCCCCAATTCGGGTTCGAACGAACGCTCACGCTCACGGGCGGCGCACTCGTGTGTCAGTACCGGATTGAAAATCGCTCGGATGATCCGATGGAGTATTTGTGGGCCATGCACGCCCTCTTTGCTTTGACTGAGCGTGATCGCATTGAGATTGCGACCGGTACGCCGTGCCAGGTGACGTTCTGCTCCGATCGCAATGCCCAAGGCAGCATTGCGTGGCCTGCCGGGGCTGCGTTCCCGCTAGACCAGGTCCAGCCAATTCACCGCAGCTTTGCCGCCAAGCTTCTTATTGATGATGGTCCGGGCGGTGGGGTCCAGATTGGCGACGCTGCAGGTTCGCTCGCAATAACGGCAGCCAAACAGTTCGCAGGTTCAACCGGCATTTGGCTGTGCTACGGCGGTTGGCTCGGCGCAAATGGCGTGCATCAGGTCGCGATCTAACCTACCAGTGCGCCAGCGGATGATCTGACCACTGCAAGGACGATGGGACGCGCCATCACCATTCAACCAGGGCGATCTGCTCGATGGTGGACGCGGCTCGCCTTGGGGCCGGGCCTGTCGACGCCAGACCCGAAGATGATCGTCGCAAACGGGGCATTCTGACATGGACGCATCGAAGCTCAGCGGCATTCATTGTGTTCTGTACGCCCTTTTTGACCGGCAAGAGCGCATCGATCGCGGACTTATGCGCTTGCAGATTGACGCTGTGCTTGCAGCGGGCGTCAGCGGCGTGACCGTGCTGGGCTTGGCGACCGAGGTTGGAAAACTTTCTGCTGGCGAACGCGTGCAGCTCATGCAGTCGACGGCCAGCGATGTCGGCGGACGGCTGCCCCTCTCAATCACAATCAACGGCGCCTCGGTCGCCGAGCAGATCGAGCAAGTTCGTGCGGCGGAGGATTGCGGGGCCGACTGGCTCATCCTGCAGCCACCAGCGGTCGGAATCTACCCGGCGAGTGAATACATTGAGTTTTTCGGTCGCGTCGCGGATGCAGCCCGTAAGCCAGTGGCCATCCAGAATGCTCCGGCCTATTTCGGCCGGGGACTGACGGCTGCGGAATTGAGTCTGCTGTTTTCGCGGCACCCGGCTCTCAAGGTCATCAAGGGCGAGGGACCGGCCGTCGATATCGAACAGATGATCGCCACCGTTGGCGCGGGCGTGCCGGTCTTCAACGGCCGTGGGGGATTGGAAATGCTCGACAGCCTCCGAGCTGGCTGTGCGGGACTGATCCTTGCGCCCGACTTGGTGGACCGCGCCGCCCGCACCTATGCCGCATTTAGAGGCGGCGACATCGACGAAGCCGAACGCCTGTATGCGGGATCGCTGCCGGCTATCGTTTTCATCATGCAATCGCTGGAAACTCTGATCGTCTATGGCAAGCGCTTGTTTGTGCGCCGGGCCGGGCTGCCGGAGGTGTTTGATCGCGGGCCTGCCGGCCGCCCAACAGCGTTCGGTCTGTCGATCATCGACAGGTTTGCTCAAGACCTCGGTCCGTTCGGGGCATCGGCAACAATCACAGCGCAAAACTTGCAAGGCGAACAATGAAAATCACAGCGCTCAAGACCTACCTTGTTCCGCCACGTTGGCTGTTCCTGAAAGTCGAAACCGATGCGGGGATCGCTGGCTGGGGCGAGCCGGTGCTGGAAGGGCATGCGGAAACGCTGGCGGCAAAAATCGCGGAATTGGGCGATTTCGTCATCGGGCTTGACCCTCGGCGGATTGAAGACATCTGGCAGATGATCTACCGCAACGGTTGCTATCGCGGCGGTCCGGTGCTGATGAGCGCCCTTTCGGGCCTGGATATGGCCCTGTGGGACATCAAAGGCAAAGCGCTTGGCGTGCCCGTCTACGAACTCTTTGGCGGCCCGGTCCGAGACCGTGTACGGAGCTATTGCTGGATCGGCGGGGATCGTCCTTCAGGATTGATCGACGGCGCCAAGGCGTTGCAGGCCAAAGGCTTCGACGCCGTCAAGTTCAATGTCTGCGAGGAATTGCAGATCGTCGACAGCTACGCAAAGATCGACGGTATTATCCGACGGCTGTTCGAATTGCGCGAAGCCGTGGGTTCAATGATGGATCTCGCCTTCGATTTTCACGGCCGCGTCCACGCGCCGATGGCCCGTGTGCTGCTGAAAGAACTTGAACCGCTGCGGCCGATGTTCGTCGAGGATGCCGTCGTATCGGCCATGATCGAAACCATGGCCGACCTTGCGCGCGCTACCTCGATCCCGCTCTGCATCGGCGAGCGCCTGCACAGCCGCTATGATTTCAAGCGCGTGTTCGAATTGCGCGCGGCCCAGGTGATCAATCCGGATACGGCTCATGCCGGCGGAATTTCCGAGATGGTTCGGATTGGACACTGGGCCGAGGCCTACGACGTCGCCCTGGCGCCCCATTGCCCCATCGGTCCAATTGCTCTGGCCGCCAGCCTGCAGGTGAACGCCATTTGCCACAACGCCTTCATCCAGGAGCAGAGCCTCGGCATTCACTACAATCAGGGTGGAGATCTGCTGGAGTATCTAGCGCCGGACAAGGGGTTTACGTTGCGCGAGGGCTACCTCGATATTCCAAAGGGACCCGGCCTTGGCATCGAGGTGAACGAGGCCCACGTCGAGAAAATGGCCGCCATCGGCCACCGTTGGCGCGCTCCGATCTGGCGTCACAAGGACGGTTCCATCGCCGAGTGGTAACAGGGGTTCGGGCGTCTACTGCTTTTTGCTGGTGAGCGGATGGGCCTTGCGCCACGCCTCGTATTCCGGCCGCGCAGCGTCTGACAGCGGATAATAGCGCTGCAGCGATCCGCCCTTGAGCAGCATCTCGCGCGAAAAATCCTCCCAGTCATGATGCGCGCCGGCATGTTCGATGACCTTCGCCGCCAGGGCCGCTGGCACGACGCAAGCGCCGTCATCGTCGGCGACGATGATGTCGCCCGGGATCACCGTCACGCCACCACAGGCGATGGGCGTGTTGACGGCAAACGGCATCAGGCCGGTTTGGGTGTGGAAATTCGGCGTCACGCCGCGCAGCCACAATCCGAGGTCGAGCGTCTGGACATGCGGGAAGTCGCGCACGCAGCCGTCGATCACGACGCCGGCGCCGCCCTGGCCTTTGAAGTAGGTCAGCATCATCTCGCCAAAGATGCCTGAGCGCATGTCGCCTCTGGCGTCCACGACGACAATGTCGCCGGGCTGCGTGTGATACAGGACGTGCCGATGCAATTGCTTTTCGACATCGTTGTATTCGCCCTCGCCGTACAGGTCTTCGCGCTTGGGCATGAACTGCAGGGTTAGCGCGGGACCGGCAATGGCCCGCCCCTTGGTCCAGGCCGTCGGCCCCTGCATGAAGGTGTCGCGCACGCCGATATGATGCAGCGTGGCGCAGGCCGTGGCGCAGCCCAGGGCGCCAAGCGCTTTGACCAAGTCTGCGGGTGGGCGGACGATATCCTTGGTTTCGACCATGGGCTTTCCTCTCACCAGTTCCAGAGCGTGCCGTCTTCCAGCCGGTTCACCGGCAGGTAGGCGCGTTGATAGGGATATTTGGCCGCCAGTTTCTCGTCGATGTCGACGCCATGGCCGGGCGCTTCGCCGGGGTGGACAAAACCACCGGTCTGTGCCCAGGCATGCGGGAACACCTCATGCATCAAGTCCGTATACCCAGAGAATTCCTGGACGCCAAAATTGGGAGCCCACAGGCCAAGATGAATGTTGACGCCCATCGCCGCAGGACCAATGTCCATCGCGCCGTGGCAACCGGTGCGCACATGATAGATCGACGCAAAGTCCATGATGCGCCTCAGCCCAGTTACGCCACCCGCATGCACCGACGTTGTGCGAATGTAGTCGATGAGTTGCTCTTCTATGAGCAACCGCGCATCCCAAATTGTGTTGAAGATTTCCCCAAGCGCGATGGGCGTTGTCGTGTGCTGCCGGATAATGCGGTAGCCCTCCTGCAACTCCGCTGGCACAGGGTCCTCCAGCCAGAACAAACGGTAGGGTTCAAGGTCCTTGCCGAGGCGCGCCGCCTCGATCGGGGTGAGCCGATGATGCGTGTCATGCAGCAGGTGGAGGTCGTCGCCGTACGTATCACGCAACTTGGTGAATAGCTTGGGGATGTGGCTCATATACTTCGCCGTCGACCAGACTTCCTCGTGGGGAAGAGCCTCGATCATCCCCCCCTGGGCCTGATTGGATCCCTTACCGGTGCCATAGACGGGCGGCAAACCCGGAATGCCTACTTGGGCGCGAATAGCGATAAAACCCTGGTCGCGCTTTTTCCCAACGGCGTCAACAGCCTCTTCGATGCTCAAGCCCTGAGCATGCGTGTAGATCATTACAGTTTTGCGCGAGGCGCCGCCCATCATTTGGTACAAGGGCATGTTCGCCGCCTTGCCCTTGATGTCCCAGAGAGCCATGTCGATCGCCGAAATAGCGGCCATGGTGATCGGCCCGCGCCGCCAATAGGCGCCACGATAAAGATATTGCCAAATGTCCTCGATCTGCCCGGCGTCGCGGCCAACAAGCGTCGGAATCACATGCTCTTCGAGATAGGCGACAACCGCTTTCTCACGCCCGTTCACCGTCGCATCGCCTATCCCGTAAAGCCCCTGGTCCGTCATGATCTTCACGGTCGTAAAATTGCGACCCGGCGAACAGACGATGACTTTGATGCTTGTGATTTTCATACGCGTCTCCGAGAGATGATTGTATTCACGCCCAAGGCTGGTCGCCAAAATAGCTGCAACCCTTTTTGAGGTGCGCTTTGGCCACGTCCTCATTGAGCGTCAACCCGTGGCCCGGGCGGTTGTTGAGGTGGATGTAGCCATCGACGATGGTCGGCTGGCCAACCACCAGATCGCCCCACCAGGGAACATCGTGGGCGTGGTATTCCATCACCAGGAAGTTGCTGATCGCCGCGCAGACATGGGCGCCAGCCACAGTGCCGATTGGGCTCGCGACATTGTGTGGCGCCATCGGAATGTAGTAGGTGTCGGCGTGGTCCGCGACCTTCTTGAACTCCATCAGGCCGCCCATCTTGGGAATGTCGGGCGCGATGATGCGGGCCGCCTGTTTCTCAATCAGCTCGCGGAAGCCGTGTTTGAGATAGAGATTTTCGCCGGTGCAGATGGGCGTACGAGTCGAATGCGTGACGTGACGTTGCGCTTCGATATTGACCGGCGGCACGGGATCTTCAAGCCAAAGCAGGTCGAATGGCTCGAGCCGCTGGGCGAGCTTGATGGCGTCGTTGACGTTGAATTTCCAGTGCGCATCCATGGCGACCATGATGTCTGGCCCGACAGCATCGCGCACGGTCTTCACTACGTCGATCATCCAGCTCATTTCCGCTGAACCGATAACGCGGCTATAGGGTTCGACCCATTGCCGGCGCGGATGCGGATCATCAGAAATATCGAGGGTATGCGGATTGCGCGTATCAAGATCGAACTTGATGGCGGAGAATCCGGCGGCGACAACTTCTTTTGCACGCACGCCATAGCTGGCCGGATCGGACGTCTCGCCCGAGTGGCAATCGGCGTAGATGCGGATTTTCTCGCGGAAGCGGCCGCCGAAGAAGGTTGAAATTGGCAGGCCGTGCGCGCGGCCCATCAGGTCCCAAAGGGCGATTTCGATGCCGCTGATGGCCGTGACCGTCGCCCCGGCCTGCGAGCCTTCGCCCGACAGCGAGCGCTCCATGAGGAACACCAGTTTGACGATGTTGGTCGGGTCCTCGCCGATCAGCAGTGGTCCTGCCCTGTGCACAAGTTCAGCGACGCCGGCGCCCCAATAGGCTTCGCCAAGGCCAGTGACGCCGGTGTCGGTCTCGATACGGACCAGCACCCAGGGGAAATTGCCGTCGATCACGGCGGTGCGCACATTGGTGATTTTCAAGGCTGTGAGGTCCCCAACAGTTAGTTTTACGGCTTGAAGGTGAAAACCAGGATCGCGCCGGGGTTTTGCATCTCCGACGTTGTTCCGCCAGTTAGCGACTCTGCAATGCCACCAGGGTCAGTCGCGACATAAATCGTCTTCATGTCGGGGCTGAGCGCGGTATCGCGATAGCGACTTTCCGATTGAAAATAGCGTTCGATCGGACCCCGCACTTTGCGCCCATCGGCGGTGAGTGGAATTCGATAGAGGGAGCCACGCTTCAGAGTGGGAACAATCAACGAGTTCTCCCATCCAGGAATGCCGCCGGACTTGGGCATGTAGGTTTCGAGGCTGGAGGGGCCGACCGTCGGCCAACAGATGAAATCCACACCCTTGCAGGCGGGGTCGGTGAAGTTCCAGCCGGTTGGCACCGTGAACATCGTCGCAAGCGGCTCTTGGAAGTCCTCCGTCCAGGTAGACTCGTCCTCGCGTGGAACCGAGGCGTCAATCGTGATGTCGCTGAACTTGAGTTGGCGGCACGGCGTCGAAGCGTCCGCCCAGCGTGCGTACTGATAGGCCTTGTTGTCACGGAAGCCCGCGACATGCGGCCAGCCATAGTTCTCTCCGGGCAGCAGGATGTTGATTTCGTCGTCCGACTTCGGCCCATGTTCGGACGCATAGAGCGTTCCGTCCGGAGCAAAGTCGAGGCCCTGCATGTTGCGGTGGCCATAAGTGAAGACATGGCTGCGGACGCCGTTTATCAGCGGATTGTCGACCGGGACCGAGCCGTCCAGATTGATGCGCAAGGACTTGCCCTGATAGGCGACGAAGCTGCTGGCCTCCAAGTCCTTGGCCGTAGGCAAGCGCTGTGCCTCGATAGGGATGCAGGCGTTGGCGTGCTGATTGTTGCCGCCATCGCCAATTGAATAATAGAGTTTCAGATCAGGCCCAATCTTCAGCCGTCCGGAATTATGGTCGCTACTGGCCGGCAGTCCCGCAATCACGTCGACCGGATCATTGAGTTTGCCCGTTGCCTGGTCGTAAGTGAGGCGGACGATCTTGGCGTAGAGATAGCGGTATGGGCCGCTCCTTTGAGCGG
>JAYUAJ010000327.1:0-3972 GCA_043741375.1 Hyphomicrobiaceae bacterium
TGCCGACAACGGACCCCGATTTACCCCATCAACAGGGTGGCCGCCTTCGTTCGGAATCGGTGGCCGCTTTGGATCGGATTGGGTGGCCGCCTTCCGTCGGAATCACTGGCCGCTTTGCCTCGGATTCCGCAAAGGTACGTTGTTCACGAAGATCTTTCGGGCCGCGTGTGTGCATCACAAGCGTCCGCTACCAGCTGGAATTGAACAATTCGGGCGCCGTTCGTCCGATTAAATTGCGCCGGGCGCAGTGCGGCTGACGGATGTCTCGATCTCTGGATTTCGGTCCGGAGTGTGCGTGCCGGCGAGATGGCTTGCAACGTCACGCATGTTCTTTCTCTTCCGTAGCGAGCGTCTTGCCACTCGTGCCTTCAAGGTCGGCTGCGTAAGCGGTGTTCATCTTTGACGTCAGGCCGTGCTTGGCGAGCTCCGCGGTGAACTGATTCCGCGTCTCGGGGTTCTCGTCAGCGTAGTCGATTTGGTCGCCGCCGAGCCGCTTGCTGATCCATGCCTTCGGCACACCCTGCGCATTGCGGATGGCGACGCCCTCGTGCTTGAAGGCGAGATAGCGCGCCGGCGTCGTCCCGGTGTTGAAATGCTGATGCAGCCACATGTTTGGCGGCACGATCATGGTGCCGACCTCCCACTTGTAGTAGCGTGGCTCGTCGCCCTCCGGCCACATCAGCGAATAGCCTTCACCCGAAAGAATGATGACATGCGCGCCTGGGCCGTGCGCATGCGCCTTCTTGTAAGTGCCGATAGGGAACTGGGAGATATGGCTATTGAGCGAGCTCTTTGCGAAGTTGAAGCGGATGTGGCCGCCGCCGGCGCCACGCTCTTTCGCCGTAATCAGCGGCAGGTTGACCGCGTCGGGCACGAAGTTCGTCGTGAGCATGAAACCCTTGGTTTCGTCCTTGGCCGAGAAATAGTCGGGCTCGCCGTTAAAGCGGCCTTTGAAGTCGTACTTGGTGCCGAAGATGAAATCCAAGTCCTCGTAGAGGTTGATGACGATCGGCGCGTTGGTGACCGAGACGAAGCGGGCCGGATCGCGACCCGAGCCGTTGAAGTGCTGATGCGAGCAGTTTAGCGGAATGGCGAATAGCGCACCGGCCTTCCATTCGAAAGTCATGCGCTGGCCGGCGTCGTTCCATACGGTGGTGGAACCGCGGCCCGAAAGGATCATGATGGTTTCTTCGAACAACTGCCGCTGCGGGGCTAGCGTCTTGCCCGGCGGAATCTCGCAGACGTAGCAGTCGTTCGAGGTCCGCGAGGCTTCGTGGTTCAAGAATATGCCAAGCCCGCCGCGCCGCGCCCAGGTTTTCAACTCGACGGTGTTAAGGTTCTGCACGTAGGTCGAGCTGATGAGGTCGAGCCCCTCGCTCTTTACCCAGCGGGTGTAGGGGGTTTCCTTTTCGCTCGCGAATTTCTTGGCAAACTCGTCTGAGACGATTGCGTCCTTGGCCATTCTGATTGCTCCTGGCGGGTCACGAAGATATTCCCCGGCGACGACCTATGTTCTTTCATATGGAACGGTGTTCCGTAATTCGTTTTCAACCTAGCGTACGACGCAATCAAGGGCAAATCATCCATGCGCGTTCTCACCCACGGAAGGCGACGGGGCCGTCGGTCGGCGCCCAGGTAATCCCGGATGATCCTGGCTCAGACAAATTGTCTGCAATCAACATTTCTTGTCCATGGCAGGCAGGCATTGAATCTGTGTCGTATCCGAACGCATCAACTTGTGTGGGCTGCAATAGGTTGTGACCTGAAGCACACCTGCGCGCGCTACGTGCGGATGTGCTTGCGTCAATGCGTGGTGTGAAGTAGGTATCGGTACCGCTTAGCTTGTTTGCGGCGTAAGCGTTCACGTCATCCACCGCATTGGTACGGTGACCGATTGCATTGTAGATCGGTCCGCGAACTGTCGGATGGAGTGATGACGTGACCTTTCTTTCAAACATTCTGTCTGCAAATGGGTGCTGATCCGGGACTTGCCCCGGCCTGCGCGCGTTGCCATGTTGCTTTTCTTCGTGGCCGGACTGGCCGACGGCGTATTGATGCCGTTTTTCGCCCTTTGGGCACAGCGCGACGCGGGCGTCTCCACCGAATACATCGGGTTGCTGCTCGGCTGCTATGCCGGTGGCGAGCTTCTGGCTACGCCTTTTGTCGGCGGGATTGCTGACCGACGCGGGCGCCGGCCGGTTTTGCTTGTGTCGACCGCCGGAGTCGGCACCGGCTTCCTGCTGCTCTATATGACCCATGGTGTGCTCACCGCCGCGATTTCGCTCGTTGTGATCGGCATATTTGAGTGCGTTCTGCAGCCGACAGCAGCGAAATTGCCGATGTGGTCCCCGGGGACAAACTTCGCGCGCACTTTGCGCTGACGCGGGTGATGTCGAATGCGGGCCGCGTCGTTGGACCTGCCGTAGGCTCAATCCTGGTTCTATGGTCGCTGGGCCTTGTGTTTTTCGGGGGTGCCGTATCGCTGTTGGCAGGCGCACTTGTTGTCGCGCTTTTGCTGCCGGAAACCCTCGTACCGAGTTCATCCGCCGCGGACCATGACGAGAGCGAAGGCATCGCCGCGATGGCGGCCGCCTTTCGCGACCGGCGCCTTGCGGCTTTGTTGCTGCCGATGGCCCTTCTTGGGCTCGCATCAAGCTGGATTGAGGCGGTCATGCCGCTCTATGCCAACAATGCTGGTAGGCTCACCCCGTCTCAGATCGGACTGTTGTTCACCTATGCGGCGACTGTGAGCGTCGTCTTTCAGCTTCCTGTGATACAGGCATCCTCTCGGATGTCGGGTTTTTCTATCGCTGCAGCAAGCGGAGTGGCTCTCGCGCTTGCCTTCGGAAGCCTGCTGCTTTCAGCCGGTATGCCATTCTTGATCGCAGCAGTGACACTGTTGGCGTTTGCCCAGATGTTGTTCGGCCCACTTACGCAGGCTATCGTGACGGAAATTGCGCCCCGCAATGCCCGCGCGACCTATATGGCGGCCTTTGCAGTAGTCGGCGACCTGAAAGATACTGCCGGTCCGGCAATCGGTACGTATCTTACGCCAGTGCAGCAAGTTTGGCCTGGATAGTCGGGATGCCGGTCGTGCTGATTGCGGCATTGGCGTTGGCCCTGGCTGCGCGTCGCATGAGGCAACTTCGGGATAGGTGGCTATCCACTAATTTGCCATTTCCGTTTCGCGCCGTGCAATCCGTCTGAGACCAGCTTAAATCGGGTTGCGGAACTCACTTTGCCGAGCCGACTATCCTGACGGAGCGGATGCGATGGCGCAAACGCTAAGTTGTCTCTAAAATCGCCTACGAAGAATGTTGCGGCAGCCCTGCGGGGAAGGTGCTCGATGAAACGAGACAGCCAGTTGTTTCTGCTTCTCAATATCGGACATTTCCTCGATCACTTGTTCATGCTGATCTTCGCAACGGTCGCGGCCCTGGCCCTCACGCGAGAATGGTCACTGAGTTACAGCGAACTCATAGGCTACGCGACACCAGGTTTCTTCGCCTTTGGCCTGTTTGCTTACCCAGCGGGTTGGATCGCGGACAAATGGAGCCGCGATGGCATGATGTGCGTTTTCTTTCTGGGTGCCGGCTTGGCATCGGTTGCAACAGGGTTTGCGCAATCTCCGATTCAAATCGGTGTGGGTCTATTTGCCATTGGCGTGATGGCGGCGATCTATCATCCAGTCGGACTTGCGATGGTTACCCAGCGCTGGAAGAACACCGGCATGCGGATCGCAGTAAACGGTGTTTGGGGCAATCTCGGTGTTGCCAGTGCCGCATTGCTTGCCGGCTTGCTCATCGACAGCGGCGGGTGGCGTTGGGCATTTATCGTCCCCGGAATTTTCTCGATCGCCATCGGAACGATTTATATCGGCTTCATGTATTCAGACAAAGAGGCGCCAATCGCTCGATCGGGCGAAACACCAAGCTACGAGCTTCACCCTGATCACAAGTCATTGCTATTGCG
>JAYUAJ010000328.1:0-3968 GCA_043741375.1 Hyphomicrobiaceae bacterium
CTCGGTTCGCTCGGACAAGCCCTGGCGCTTGAGGTCGGCGATAGTGGGTTTGCTGCCGACCTGGGCCAGACCCATCCCGGATTGATGTCACGCCAGCCAGTCTATCTGTCGACCGGTCACGCAGCGCGCATGGCCGCGGTTATTTCGGTGATCGAGCGCACTACGCGGCTGCCGGCTTACCGCGAGGCCGTCCTGGCCCACGCTCCGGAGATCGCCCACTTCGATCCCGGACCGATCGGCGTGTTCATGGGCTACGATTTTCACCTTGGGCCGGATGGCCCAAAGCTGATTGAAATCAATACCAATGCCGGCGGCGCGCTGCTCAACGCCTATCTGGCCGAAGCGCGGCGAGCCTGCTGCAAGACACTGGATGATGCTTTTCCACGCCCGCCCGGCATGGCCGAGATGGAGCGGCGGTTTCTGACGGCCTTTTCCGAAGAGTGGCGCAAACAGGGGACTGGCCGGCCACTCGTGCGCATCGCGATCGTTGATGAGGCGCCCGAGACGCAGTTCCTGTATCCCGAGTTCCGCCTGTTCCAGCGCCTGTTCGAACGTCACGGCATCGCGGCCGTGATCGCGGGTCCGGCGGCGTTGCGGTGGCACGAGGGAACCTTGACGCACGACGGGGCGCGGATCGATCTGGTTTACAACCGGCTCACGGATTTCGCCCTTGAGGCCTCATCTTCGGCCGGATTGCGCGAGGCCTATCGCGCGGGCGCCGTGGCCGTGACGCCCAATCCGCGCGCGCATGCGCTTTATGCCGACAAGCGCAATCTTGTTACGCTGACGGATCGTGATGTGCTTGAGCGCTGGGGCCTGAATGAGACGGATATCGAGCAGTTGATCGACGGCATAGCCGGAACCGTTGAGGTCGCGCCCTCCGACGCCGATGCGCTCTGGCGAAGTCGCGCAAAACTGTTTTTCAAGCCCGCGCGCGGGCACGGCAGCAAGGCGGCCTACCGGGGCGATAAAATCACCAAACGGGTGTGGGCGGATATTCTGGCAGGCGACTATGTCGCCCAGGACTTGGTGCAGCCGAGCGGCCGCGGCGTCAATGTCGATGGCGCGCGTCAGGACATGAAGGTTGACATCCGCAATTATTGTTACGCTGGCGAAGTGCAACTCCTGGCCGCGCGTCTCTATCAGGGCCAGACAACCAACATGCGCACCGCAGGTGGCGGCTTTGCGCCCGTGGTCAGCGGCGAGGTGACGTCGGATATCGCCTGCGCGTGCCGGTGAAGACGCCTGAGGTCACTTCCCGGCCTTGCGGCGCGGCACCAGCTCTTGCATGATTTCCAGTTGGATCTGCTGGATCTCGGCTAGGCGCTGCCACTGCTTGGTGAGCAGATAGTCGAACTTTTCGTGCAAGTGGCGGATTTCCAATTCCGCCTTCAGGTTCACCTGATAGTCGTTGCGTGAGCGCAGCCGGTCTTTCTGTTCGGTGCGCTTCTGGCTCATCATGATGATGGGGGCCTGGATGGCGGCAATCGTCGAGAGCATCAGGTTGAGCAGAATGAACGGGTAGACATCGAAAGCCCTCTTTTCGCCGACAGCGAGGTTGATGATCATCCAAATAGTCATGAACACGGCAAAACAGATCAGGAACCACCACGAGGAGCCAAATGCCGCCAGATGGTCGGACATGCGCTCGGCAAACGTGCGCTCCTCCTCGTAGTCCTCTTCTACATCCTCCGAGATCGTCTCGTGGTTGTTCAGGCTCTCGGCCACCTGCTTGTCGAGATCGCTGAGCTCGCCGCGTTCGGCCTTGAGCATTTCTTCGACGTAAAGCGTGCGATAGCGACCTACTTCGTCCCGGCTGATCAGGGCGTCGGCCGGCAAGTTGGGATGATCGCGCATAATGCGATCGACAAGCGTCGGGCGCACCGATTCCAGCGGAATAGCATTGCGGCGCGAAATCATCTGCCCAGTCAGGGCACACAACACCTTCTTACCGTCCCCGGAATTGGACGACCCGGTATCGGGAATTGGCAGTTCGATCTGATCGGATACGGTGTGCTCGGACATGGCGGCCATCCGTTGAAAACAGCTTCAATCGAGGATGGGCCTAGACGTGATTTGGTCCCGGGGGAAGCTCTAATCCGGCCGTGGCCTAACCCTGAAAGTCGCAGCGATCGTCAGCACTTGCGCAAGGCCAAGGTCATGTGATCGACCTGCTGGCTAAAGGTCATGACAATGTCCTGCCGGCAGCCGGACATGCGCACGGCAACAGTTGCGTCGGCGAAGGTGCTGGTGGCCTTGACGTCAAAGCCTGTTGGTACCGACGCACCGCTAAGGTTGCCCGAGAGCGAGTAGGTGTCTTCGGTCCAGGTGCCGACGATGGCTCCCTGTTTGACCGTCCAGTTGCCGCCGAGCTTCAACTCAATGTCGGCGCCCTTACAGCGAATGACTTGACGCATCTGGCCCGGTCCGTGGTCGCGCACGTAAAGGGCGACACAGCGCATCGTTTCGTTGCGGCCGTCTGGATACACGGCGGTGCCGCTGCCTGCCCACCGGCCGGCCAGATCGGCGATCAAGGAGGTGTCGTGAAAAGCGTCGTGGGCGGTCACCGCCGCTGGAACAGGAACGCCGGCAGCGTCGAGTTCAGAGGCCGCTGCCTGGCTGGCCAAGGCCGACATGAGCACTGCCGTTAAAAAGAATCGAATTGGCATGTGCACACCGATATCAGGCGTCCGACGAGTTGAGGTCCCAAAGACGCACAGTGCCCGATGGGAGTTAAAGATTGGCAACCTCACGAATTGCCCGGCGCCGTCAGCACTTCTTAAGTTGTGCCGTAAGCAGATCCACTTGCTTGGAGAATTTCATCACCACGTCCTGCTGGCAGCTCGATGTGCGCACCGAGATGGTGGCGTTGGCGAACTCATTTTCGGCGTAGAGGCTGTAGCCCTGGGGATCCAGCGAGCCGAGCAGCGTTCCCTTCAGCTCGTATTTCGTTTCGTGCCAGGTGCCCGAAATGCTGCCATCCTTGACCGCCCAGGCGCTTTCAAGTGACAGTTCCAAGCCGGTGCTGGTGCAGTGAATGGTCTGTTTCACTTTTTCGCCGGCCTTGTCGGCAAAGTACACCGCGACGCATTTGAAGGCCTCGCGCTTGCCGTCCTTGTATTGAGCCTCGCCAGGGCCGGCCCAGCGTCCGATCAGACTCGTGACCAACTGGCCGGAGGTAGGTGTCGCAGCGCCAAAAGCCGTGGCTGAAGCCAGCATGACGCCAGTGGCGATCGCAAGAATAGCGGCAGATGTGCCGAGGCGCTGTAAGGTCATCGCGGTTTCCCCAGGATCCAAGCGCCCTGAGTGGCAGGCTATTGTGACCAAATCCGGTCGCAGCCCTGCGAGCGGCTGTCATCCACAGGTCTTCATTCTTTTGCAGTTTGCTTCAATTCGACGACCAACTCGGTCAGACGCAGCGCGATGGCCAGTCCCTCGTCCACGGCGACCCTCACGCTGGCGCGCTCGATCACCAGCTTGCTCAGCCGCTCCTGACACTCACCGAAGCGGTGGCAGAGGGCGTCGGGAGCGTCGATCCCGCCATCCTCGATGGCGTGCATGACATGGCCAGTATCCCGCACCGCCGCTCCCAGCACGTGGGCGATTTCTGTCACCAGCGCGGCGTCAGCGAGGTCCACGCCATAAAGGCCAAACTTCAGCGGAGACACCGCAACAGCGTGCGCTTTTGGCGCCGACCGCAAGGCGCGCTGCAGGCGGCGGAAAATCTCCTGCAGTTGTAGGCAGTCGGTCTCCAGATCGCGCAACACGGCCGAGGGCTTGCGGCGGGCGCGGCCGCGCTCGGGCTGGCGCTCCTGTCCGACGAACGGAATGACGGCGATAGCTGCGATGGCGCCGAGCGCCGACAGCGCCGGCAAGATTACGGCGGCGGGGTCGCACGGCAGGCGTTCGGCGGCGAGGTCGGCATCGGCTTTGCGCGGCTCAAGGGCCATCCTCGTCTCCTTTCTCTT
>JAYUAJ010000329.1:0-9176 GCA_043741375.1 Hyphomicrobiaceae bacterium
AGATAATCTATCATCCGGTCCATTGAACGCACACCAACAATGAATGGCCGAAATTGGACATCGCTTAGACCTGCTTGTCGGACGAGGTAATAGAGACGCCTCGCCAATTCGAGATCGGCTCCAACACTGCTGAATGCGCCAAGCAGCCCTGACTTTAGTTTCTCCCATGCGGGATGGGGTGGATAGCAGTTGAGGCTTGAGCCATCTGGTTCTTGCAACGCAATTGTACCGCCCGTTCGCGTGAGGCGTTTGGCTTCTTGCAGCAGCCGTTCTGGCGCCCCTGCGGTGCTGGCCACGAACCGCATATGAACGAGATCGAAGGCTTCGTCTGGGAGGATCGAGCTATAAGCATCCCCCAGGATGAATTCGACATTAGCCGGCGCAGCGGTACGCGCGTGCTCCAAGAACGCAGAGTTCATATCAAGGCCAACGACGCGGCCGCGCGGGCCTACGCGGTTGCTGAGCAGACCTGTTATGCCGCCGGGTCCGCATCCAATGTCGAGGCAGGTCTGACCCTCTCTAATCCCGATCAGATCAAGCATCCGCTCCGTATCCGGCGCCATTGCGGCGCTCTGGACATGCAACCGATCGATCTCGCCCAGCCGTGTCTCGATGGGATAACTACCGGAGAAAGTACTGGTCATTGTGGCGGTCCCGTTTGACGATTGCTGCGAACCACGCCGACGTATCGACAAAAATGGTCACGTCCGGCGCCGCTTCGGAGTTACGATCACTTCGCTCGCTTGTCCGGTCGTGCGCGCATGAACCATCGCCACGGCTTGTACGACCAGCAAATCCTTATCCTTGGCGATTTCAGTCGGCTCGCCTTCGTCGATCATATCGAAGAGCTGGCCTACGCCACTTGACGCCGCAGGCTCAACTGCAAGGTCCCGAACAATCGCGCGGCGCACATAGTCGCCAAACGAAATGCCCAATTCTTCTGCGCGCACCCGGGCGCGGCGCTGAGTATCGGGGTCTAAGCTGATTTGGGTTCGCGCATTCATGACGCGAGTATCTTGCCATCATGAACATGGGCCGGCAAGGCATGGACATTCGGTGTCCGATTCCGCGTTCTTCACGCGGTGTCTGACACCCAGTATGCCGCCGGCCTCGCACCCCACTGGGTGTCAGACACCTGTCCGCGCGGCATCACGGCTGGAGCTGTTGAAGCCGTGACGGCGGACAGGTATCTGACACCAAAGCGGCCCGCCCTGGCGCTTCAGTCTATCTCAACAGCGATTCACCAAGCCGCCGCTCCAGGCGGCGGGCGGCGTAGGTCAGGGGGAAGCAAATAGCAAAATAGATCAACGCCACCAGGCCGAAAATCAGGAAGGGCTGAAAGGTGGCGTTGGTCAGGATCTGTGCGGTGCGCGTCATTTCATGATACCCCACGATTGACGCCAGGGCGGTGCTCTTGACCAGCTGCACCAGAAAGCCAACGGTTGGTGGAATGGCGATGCGCAGCGCCTGGGGCAGGATCACCAACCGCAACTGCATAACATGCCGCAACCCAAGGCTTTTGCCGGCGTCCCATTGCCCGCGAGGTATGGCTTCGACGCAGCCACGCCAGATTTCGGTCAGGAAAGCGCTGGCGTAAAGCGTCAGGCAGACGGCCGCCGCCATCCAGGGCGAGGCCTCGACGCCGATCAACGGCAAGCCAAAGAAGAATAAGAAGAGCTGCATCAGCAAGGGCGTGCCCTGGAACAGCTCGACGAACAGCCGCGCGGCTTGCTGGCCAGGCTTGAAGCGGCCGATACGGACGACAAGCAGCAGCATGCCGCCAATGCCGCCGCAGACGAAAGCGACGGCCGACAGGAGCAGGGTCCAGCGCGCAGCCAGCAGCAAGTTGCTTGCGATGACCCAAAAGGTGAACTCGCTCACGCCAGCCGCCCTGCGAACAGCCGCCGGCCACTGGCGTTCATGAAACGGCGCAGGACGACCGCCAGCAGCAGATAGACGACGGTTACCACCAGATAGGTCTCGAACGGACGGAAGTTGCGCGATTGAACAAGGTCGGCGACGTGGGTGAGATCGACCACGGCGATCTGCGAGACGACAGCAGATTCAAGCATTGTGATGATGATCTGGCTGGTCAGCGCCGGATAGATATTGGCCAGCGCCTGCGGCATCACGATGCCGCCGAACACCAGCCACGACGGCAGTCCGAGGGACTTGCCTGCTTCGCCCTGTCCGGCTGGCACCGCGTCGATCCCGGAACGGATGATCTCGCAAGCATAGGCGGCAAGATTGATGGTCATCGCCACCGCTGCCGCCTCAATCGCGTTAAGGCGCAACCCGAGGCCGGGAAGACCGAAGAAAATAAAGAACATCTGCACGATGAAAGGGGTATTGCGGACCAACTCGACGTAGGCGAGGACGCCGCCGCGAACCCACGCCCAGCTGCTACGAGAGGCCGCCGCGCCAAGGACTGCGATCAACACGCCCGATACGGCGGCCACGAGGGTGAGACCCACGGTGACCGCCGTACCTTGGAGGAACAGGCCGAAGTACTGGCTCAACGACCCGAAATCGAACTGATAGGCCATGCGGCGATCTAAAGTTTGTCAGGCAATGGCAGTAGCAGCCACTTCTTTGAGATTTCGTTCAAGCTGCCGTCCTTCTTCATCGACGCGATAACCTCGTTGACCTTGGCCTGCAATGCCGGCTCGCCCTTGTTGAGCGCGATATTGCTGGGCGAATCCAGCAGGTCGAACTTACGCTCGGGCTCGTTGGCGGCGTGCTTGGCCAGGACCGCCGCGCCGACGTCATTGCCGACCACGATCAATTGCACCTGGCCGGCCAGGAAGGCGGAGATGACGCCGTTGTAGTCGTTGAAGCGTTGGATGTCGGCGCCGGGAGCGGCTTCAGTGACCGAGGTGTCCTCAAGCGTGCCGCGATTGACGGCGACCGTTTTGCCCTTCAGGTCGGCCGCAGCTTTAACCGCCAGAGCCTTGGGACCCCAGACCGCGATGAAATAAGGTGCGTAGGCGTCGCAAAACGCGATGACCTTCTCACGTTCAGCGCTCTTGCCGACGCTGACGAGGAGATCGACCTTGTGTTCGGTGAGAAAGGCGATGCGGTTTTGGCCCGTAATGCCCACCAGTTCGGCCTTTGCGCCCATGGCCTTGGCCAAGGCGTTGATCACGTCAATGTCGTAGCCTTGCGATTTCAGGTCGGGGCCGGCCGACGCGAACGGTGGAAAGTCTTCGAAGATGCCAACCTTGAGCACGCCGGCTTTGGCGATGTCGGCGAGAGCGTCCGCATGGGCGAGGCTAGGAATGACAAAGCCGAGACACAGGCTTGCGGCGAGCGCGAACGAACGGCGGGTGAGCATGGAACGAGTCCCTTCGGGGTTTGGGCAGGGGCGTCGCGACCCCATGACGATGCTAAGAGAATAAGGTCGGGTGCGATAGAACTATATGGTCGGCTGGCGCCGTCCGACACAGCTTGCCCCGCTCGCCTATCCCAGGCATGACACCTCGCATGACCCCAGGTGGACGGCTTTCGGCCGCAATCGAAATTCTCGACACGATCCTCACTCATCACCGGCCGGCGGCCGATGCGCTGGCTGATTGGGGCAAGACGCATCGTTTTGCCGGCTCGGGCGACCGGGCGGCCATCGGCAATGTGGTCTACGACGCGTTGCGCAAAAAGCTGTCGACGGCGGCGCGCATGGGCGCGGACACGTCTCGCGCGCTGGTGCTGGGCTCGATTGGCGCGGCCTGGGGGCTGAATGGCGAGGGCGTTGCGGCCATCGTGACAGGGACCGCGCACGATCCCGCAGCGCTGACAGATAAAGAGAGTGCGGCGCTGGCCTGTCCGTTGGCCGCCGAGACGCCCGCCCACATCCGCGCCGACATGCCCGATTGGCTGTGGCCCTCGTTTGTCGCCGCGTTCGGCGAAGAGGGGGCGCTGGCCGAGGGCGAGGCCTTTACGCGCCGTGCGCCGGTCGACATCAGGGTGAACCCGCTAAAATCCCGGCGTGAAAAGGTGTTGAAGGCGCTGGAGCCGTTCGGCGCGGTTGCGACTCCCTTCTCGCCGTTCGGCATTCGGCTGGCGGCGGCCGAGGGGAGCGGGCGCACGCCGAACGTGCAGGGCGAGCCCGGGTTCCAGAAGGGTTGGTTTGAGATCCAGGACGAGGGCTCGCAGATCGCGGCGCTGATTGCGGCGGCGGCGGCGGGCCCCAACTCGCAGGTTATGGACCTGTGCGCAGGCGGGGGCGGCAAGACGCTGGCGCTCTCGGCGGCGCTCGCCAACAAGGGGCAGATCTTCGCCTATGACAGCGACCGCGCGCGTCTGGCGCCGATCCACGACCGGCTGAAACGGGCCGGCGCGCGCAACGTCCAGGTGCTGCAGTCGCGCCCCGCCGCGCTTGCGACCTACGCCGGCAAGATGGATTGCGTCGTCATCGATGCGCCCTGCACCGGGACGGGCGTGTGGCGGCGCAGGCCGGAGGCGAAGTGGAAGCTGCGGCCCGAGGCGCTGGAAAGGCGCATTACGGAGCAACGCGCGCTGATCTCGCAAGCGGTCGGCCTGCTGAAATCCGGCGGGCGGCTGGTTTACATCACTTGCTCGCTGCTCCCGGCCGAGAACGGCGAGCAGGTGGCCTGGGCGCTCGCGAATCACCCCGGCCTGGCCGTCGCGCCAATCGGCTCGCTGGCGATCACGGCGCTTGGCGAAAGCGCAGCCACGCTCGCGCTCGATCCGGCGGGCGGCCTCACGCTCCGGCCAAGCATCACGCATACGGATGGATTCTTCGTCGTCGTTCTGACGGCGCCGTGAGGTCTGATTCGGTCACATCGCCGAGTCTTGAACACGACGGGCGCGCCTTATTGTCTACGACCCACAAAAAAAATCGGTCGACCCCAACCTTTCACTTGAAATTCAGATTCGTTGTTACAAGTATCCAGTCGTTCTGATCGTGGTGGAGATTCGGTGAATGGTCATCGACACACCCAGCTGGAACGCGGAGACGCACGCAGGAAATGAAACTGCTAGCTGGCGAGATCGCCGAGCCTCCGAGTAGCCCCGCGGCTGCTCCTCTGTCGCAAAAGTCCACAGTCATCGATACGCTGAATTCACCCCGGGGTAACGTGATCCCGCTGCAGGAAGCGCGTGGACGCAAGGAGCGGTTTCCAGTCAGCGACGTCTCGCGCGACTTCCGCAAACGCTTCTTTCCAGAGGCCTCGGCGGACGACTGGAACGATTGGCGCTGGCAGCTCAGAAAACGCATCCGCACGCTAGCCGATCTGGAGCGCGTGTTTGCGCTGTCGGAGGAAGAGCGTTCGGCTGTGGCCCAGCATAAGGGCTCGCTGCCGGTCGGCATCACGCCCTACTACGCCAGTTTGATGAGCAGCAACAACGCGTTGGAAGGCCTGCGCCGCACGCATATTCCCGTGGGGACAGAGTATCTTCGCACGCCTGGCGAGGCGGACGATCCGCTCGGCGAGGATCACGACGCCGCCGTGCCGGGCCTGGTCCACCGCTACCCGGACCGCGTGCTGTTCCTCTCCACCGGCACTTGCTCTACATATTGCCGCTATTGCACGCGCTCGCGCATGGTCGGCGAATCGGGCGGCGAATACTCGTTCTCCAAGGGCCAGTGGGAAAAGGCGCTGGAGTACATCGAGGCGCATCCAGAAATCCGGGATGTGCTGCTCTCGGGCGGCGACCCGCTCACCATAGGTGACGACAAGCTCGACTATCTTCTCACCCGTTTGCGCGCCATCAAGCATGTCGAGTTCGTGCGCCTCGGCACCAAGGTTCCCGTGGTGTTGCCCCAGCGCGTGACCAAGGCCTTGATCAAGATGCTGAAGAAGCATCATCCGCTGTGGATGAGCATCCACTTCACGCGGCCGGAGGAACTGACGCCCGAGGTGACAGAGTCGACGGCGCGTCTGGCCGACGCCGGCATTCCGCTGGGTTCGCAGACAGTGCTGCTGAAGGGCATCAACGACGAGGCGCCGATCCTCAAGAAACTTTACCACGGCCTCTTGATGCGGCGTGTAAAGCCTTACTATCTCTATCAATGCGACCCCATCACGGGATCGTCGCATTTCCGCACGAGTGTCGCCAAAGGCCTGGAGATGATCGAGGCTTTGCGCGGCCACACCACCGGTTACGCCGTGCCGCAATATGTCATCGACGCGCCGGGCGGCGGCGGCAAGATTCCGCTGCTGCCCGAATATGTGACGGGCCGCGACGGCGACGATCTCTTGCTGCGGAACTTTGAGGGCAAGACCTACCGCTACCCCGATCCGGAAGGAAATCCGGCGCGGGCGGCGGCGAAGACAGAAGCCAAGCTGAGCGGGGCAGTCTGATGCGTATCGGTCTCGTCTACGATCTTCGCGACGACTATCGGGCCATGGGCTACTCCGAAGAGCAGACCGTCGAGTTCGATTCGATCGAAACCGTCGATGGCATGGCGCAGGCGCTGGAGCGGCTCGGCCACCAGGTCGACCGCATCGGCCACGGCAAGAAGCTGGCGCAGCGCCTGGTGCTGGGCGATGCGTGGGATCTGGTGTGGTCGATCGCGGAGGGGCTGAAGGGCCGTTGCCGCGAGGCGCAGGTTCCCGCCCTGTTGGAGCTGTATGATCAGCCCTATGCCTTTTCCGACGCCACGACGATGGCCTTGGCGCTGGACAAGGCGCTCACCAAACGCGTCGTGCGCGATGCCGGCGTGCCGACCGCCGCGTTCATGCAAGTGGAGAGCGCCGAGCAGGATATTTCTGGTTGGACGCACTATCCCGCATTCGTGAAACCGCTCGCAGAAGGCACGGGCAAGGGCTGCGAACTCGCCAGTAAAGTGAAGACGCCCGCCGAGCTGATGAACGCGGCGCGCGCGCTGTTGCACCGGTTCAATCAGCCGGCTCTGGTAGAGGCCTTCCTGCCCGGCCGCGAGTTCACCGTGGGCATCGTCGGCAACGGGGCGCGCGCCCGCGTGCTCGGCGTCATGGAGATCTTCCTGAAAGCGGACGCCGACCAGGGCGTCTACTCCATGCGCAACAAGGAGGAGAGCGAGGAGCTCTGCTACTATAAGGCGGCCACGGACGATGTCGCCCGCGAGGTCGCCGCGCGTGGCCTCGCCGCCTACCGCGCGCTGGGCTGCCGCGACAGTTGCCGCATCGATTTCCGCTGCGATGCGTCCGGCTCCCCGGTGTTCATGGAAGCCAACCCGATCGCCGGCCTGCATCCCACCCATTCCGACCTCCCGATCCTGTCGGGCCTGAACGGGATTTCCTACGACCAGCTGATCGGCCTCATCCTCGAGGCCGCCATGGACCGCTATGGTCTGGGCGAGGCTGAAGCCAGGCGCCTTAAACGCCGCAAGGTAGGCTGACCATGACCGTTCCCCGTGCCGCCTATATCCCCATCGTTCACGGCGCCATGGACGGCCGGCCCGACGAGGCCGACACGATCGAGTCGGCAGCAGCCATTTGCGAGACGCTGCGCGGGCTAGGGTACGAGAGCGACATCGTCCATATCGATCTGGACCTCACGCCGCTCGAGCGCATGATGGAGCGCGAGCCAACGGCCGTGTTCAATCTGGTTGATGGCCTTCGGGCAGATCTGCGCCTGCAACCCTTCGTGCCAGCCTTCCTCGAAAAACTGCGCGTGCCCTATACCGGCTGCACCTTCGACGCCATCGTCGCGGCTATGTCGAAGACGCGCTCAAAACACCTGATGAAGGCCGCAAGCATCGCCACCCCCGCCTGGATCGACGGCATCCGCAATCCGCTCCCGGGCGACACCATGGTGCTGGTCAAGTCCGACAGCGAGCATGCGTCGGTCGGCATCGATTCCAGTTCGGTCGTGATGGCCTGCGAAGCCCAAAGCGTCATCCGCCATCGCGAGGCGACCTTTGGAGGCCGCTTCTTTGCCGAAGTGTTCATCGAGGGCCGCGAGTTCAACGTCGCCATGGTCGATGGGCCGAACGGCGTCGAAGTGCTGCCGCCTCCGGAAATCCTGTTTTTGGGGTATCCCGAAGGCAAGCCGAAGATTGTCGACTATGACGCCAAGTGGGAAACCGAGACGTTTGCCTATCTCAATACGCCGCGCCAATTCGGCATCGAGAAGACCGATCCGAAACTGGGTCGTAAGCTGAAGAAAATGGCTGCCGACGTCTGGGCGACTTTTGGTTTGACGGGCTACGCGCGCGTAGATTTCCGCGTCGACGCCATGGGAAAACCCTGGGCCATCGATGTGAACACCAATCCGTGCATCACCGCTGACGCCGGCTTTTCTGCCACGGCGTCGGAGGCGGGTATCGGCTATCCGCAATTGATCGAGCGCATCGTGCAGGCAGCTTTGCGCCGTAACCGCCCGCTCGGCCACGACGTTTCCATCGGCGAAATCACGCGGGCTGGCGATGGGCTAAGCACCCCCGCAGGCGTGTGGTGACGATCGCCTGGCGCACCGACATCACCGCGTCCGACCCGCCGCGCGTGGTGCGGCTGTGCGAGGCGACCGGATTTTTCACCCCCGACGAATCCGCCATGGCGGGCCGCCTGCTCGAAACCGCCCTGCGCGAAGGCCCATCCGCCGGCTACGATTTCGTCGTGGCGGCCGATGGAAACGAGATCGCCGGCTACACCTGCTTCGGGCTTATTGACGGAACGGAATCTGCCTACGACCTATTCTGGATCGTGGTCGACCCCGCGCGCCAGGGCGGGGGCCTAGGCAAGCAGCTCCTCAAACACACCGAAGCCGCCATCGCCAAAGCCGGCGGCACCCGCTACTACGCCGAAACCTCGTCCACGGACAAATACGAACCGACCCGGAAGTTTTACCTGCGCGCCGGGTTCAAGGAAGTGGCGAACATCGCAGATTTCTATCGGCCAGGGGACGGCAAGGTCATCTACGAGCGGGTGATCTAGGGGGGCCGGTGTCAGGAGCCTGACCAGCACTTCTCATTTGGGGCGGTGTAGGGCGTTTCGCGGCGATTGATGTGCTGACCATCGAACTTGTAGCCGCTGTCCCTTCTCCCTATGGGAGAAGGGACAGCGGCAGCACTGGCTTTACGCAAAATGAGAAACTGCTGGAGCTGACACCGGCGCCTTTCGCAAAGCGCACCTGTGTCGTACCCGTCCGGCCAAAGCCGCAGGTGATTGGCTTTGGCGCGGTAGTGGTTAGACGGGATGGAGCAATCCATCGATCTTGAGCGTTTGGATTGCCTT
>JAYUAJ010000330.1:0-20463 GCA_043741375.1 Hyphomicrobiaceae bacterium
ACTGCTGGGCCAGACGCGCGTTTCGAACAAGAGGCTAACGCACAGCCCCAACGTCATGACAACGACAACTGTGACAAACGCTGTCACCATGCCGGGCACCTCCCGGGGCACCTTGCGGGCCAGGATGTCACGGCCAGCAGCAAGCGTCGCGGTCAGAAAGCCGAGCGGGGCGGCGATTGTTCCTGCCGGAGAGGCCGGTTGTGCAACCAGCAGCGCGCCGGCAAAACCAGTCTGGATCAGCGCAATCCGCCAGGGTCCGATCCGCTCGCCGAATATCAGCGCCGCGCCGGCCACGACCAGAAGCGGCGTAGTCTGCATGATGGCCGTCAGATCGCCAATTGGAACGCGGGTCAGCAACAGAATGAAACACAGCAGCGCAAGGCCTTCCGACAACGCCCGCAGCAGCACCCAGCGGTTCAGCCCCAGCCGGATCTTTGGGCCAAGGCCCATGGCGAAGATCATCGGCAGGCACAACAAGATTGCCGCCAAGCCGCGCCCGATCACCACCTCGTAGGGCGGCAGGTCGGCCAGCGCCAATTTCATCAGGCAATCGTTGGTGACGAAGGTTGCGGTCGCCAGCACCATGCAGGTGATGCCGCGCAGGTTCGATTGGTTTGACATGGGCCAAGGCGTAGTCGGCGCGTGCAGCCCAAGTCAACCAAGCTGCGCCTGCGGCATGCTAGCGCCGTTCGGCAAACTCGACCCGGTCGGCGGGTCCGACGGTGAGGCCAGCGAGCGTTGCCTCGATACGGCGGCCGATGCTGATCTGCGGTTCGGAGGGGGTGACGCCTTGCGTCTTTTCCCATCCCGCCACCAGCTGGCGCGCCGTCTCGAACGCGGCGCGAAAGGACTTGGCCTCGCGCAATGCGTGATTAAAGAACGCGTCGCCAAAGTAAGTCCACTCGTTCTCGTCCGAGCAGCCGAATGAGGTGCGATCGGCACGGGCGGCGGTGATCAGAAGCGTATCGTCATCGGCCAGCTGCTTGATGAAACTGCCCGAATAGCACGACGAGAGCACGATAACCCGGTTCTTGATGCCTGAGCGGTCCAGGGTCTCTTTGAGAGCCTTAGGCGTCAGGTCGTGGAACGGCATATCGGCCATATCGACGCTGAACCTGCCCGGCGCGCCGTGCGAGGTCATGAACAGAAACAGGACGTCCTCGTCCTTGTTCATCTTTTCGCCCAGCCGCTGCAGAGCGACATCGAGATTGTGCGGACCGGCCAGCGGCACGTTGTCGATGGTCTCGGAGCTGTTGATCAGCTGCAGCGATCGGCCGTGGGTATCGAAGCGCTTGGCGAACAGGTGGTCCACTGCGTCCACTTCGCGGCGAAACACCCCCTGCCAGCCATAGCCAGCAAAGCCGAGCAGGTAGAGATCAGGGTGGTGCGGACGCTCAGGCTCGACGAAGGTAAGCTCGCGGTCAAGCAGCGCGGGTTGCTTGCCCAGCACGTCTTCGGGGTCGAACGCGCGCGGTTCGGGCTCGTCGCTCTCGTCGCTGACCGGCAGGGCGAGCCAGCCTTGCTCGACGGCGTAGCCATAGGCCGTGGAGACAAGCGCGCTGCGGTCGTATTCTTTGCCAAAGCCGTGACGCAGCAGCGGCAGAGTTGGCAGCATCAGGCTCGCGGCCGCGATGATGCCGAATACGGCGAGGCTTGCCAGTCGGGCCTGACGTCCGAGCACGAGCGGCATGGCCC
Source organism: Hyphomicrobiaceae bacterium (assembly GCA_043741375.1). Taxonomy (GTDB): domain Bacteria; phylum Pseudomonadota; class Alphaproteobacteria; order Rhizobiales; family Hyphomicrobiaceae; genus JANYHF01. The sequence continues at coordinate 1,696 of JAYUAJ010000330.1, forward strand.
GAAACGTGCCGATAAAAAGGAGGGCGAAGCCAACACCCGCCGGCGCCAGATACTGCAAAACTGCCCAACTGGAGTTGGTCGAGCCGAAGAGTTGCGGGCCGAACTTATGCACGGCTAAATTTGCTGCCCAGGTCACCGTCATGGTCCAGAAGGACAGCGCCGTGACTGCGGCAATGGCCGGGCCGGTGGCCGAACGGTTGACCAGGGCAGCCAATGCTCCGACCACGAACGAGATCAGCGCCCAGCGGCCGACCTGCAGGATTGCGACTGTCAGGCTGAAGTCGTGCCAGTCATAGCCAGACAGGGTTTCAAACCCGAGGCCCGCCGCTAAGGTGGCCAGCAGGACAAGGCCCACCGTCACAAAGCTCACCTGGAAGCGCTGCGCCTCAACCCGACGAAATGTCGACAGCTGCAACCCAGCCAAAATCATACGCAAAACGGTCATTGCCGGGCCCCCTCAGGCTGATTTTCGCAACAGCGGGCTGCTCTGCGATTTCCGGGCCAACGCCCAGGTGCGCCATCGGTCCAGCTGGGAACAGCGTAAATCGAAGGCCAGGGGCGGGGCGCCGGAACGGTCGCACCGCCGATCACCCCACCCCTGGCCTTTGGTTTGTGTCGCTATTACGGCAGCACTTCGATGGCGGCCATCATGCCTTTGTCCTCATGTTCCAGGATGTGGCAGTGGAACATGTAGCGGCCGATCTGCTGCGGCGCCGTGAAGTTGATCACAACGTACACGTAGCCATTGTTCGCTGGCACCGGCACGGTGTCATGCCAGCTGTTGCGGCCTTGCTCAAAGAACGCATCGACCACCGGCTTGCTGACCCCGTCGGGCGAGGAGATGGGGGCCGTGTCGCGGTGGAAGAACGCCTTTAGCTCGTCTGCGGTGGCGATGCGGAAGGTGGTCTGATGCACATGGAAGTTGTGCAGTTCGTCGGTCGTGTTCACCAGCTTCCAGATCTGGCCCGCGCCGGTGGTCTCGCTGACGCAGACGTGTTTGCGCGTCCAATCCATCTTGCCATGCGAGGTCATGAACTTGCCCATGGTCTGCGGTTCGATGTGCGTACCGGCAATAGCTGCCGGTTCTCCACCGGTTTCCGAGACCGCAAGAATTTCGCTGCCGAGCTGGAACTCCTCTGCATCGCCAACAGGGGTTGTCACGAACGACACCTGGCGGAACAGGCCTTTGCTGCGGTCGGCGTCGGTGGCTACGCAGCCCGCAACGGTCGACAGCGGCACGGGGGTGGCCGGGGCGCCAGCAAAGGCCGACATGGTCTCAAGTTTCAACGGCGCCGGGGCAAAGGCAACCGGCGAGAGGCCGGCGTGTCCTGGCAGTACAACCTTGGCCAGCGCCAGAGCCGGCCATTGATCTCCAGTACCTTCACCCTTTTCGTCTTTGCCGCTGCCGGTATCGGCACCTTCGGTCACCAGTTCCCATTCGCGGTCGGGAGCAGCCTCGGCGCCGTCATTTGCGATCAGAATGTCGGCCCGCCCTGCCGGCATCAGGACCAGCGTCTTGGTGGTTGGCGCCAGCGCGGCGGGAGCGGTTTTGTCGATCGCGGATGCCAACGCGGACTGCGAGATGCCATCGAGCGTGACAATCGAGTAGGGCTGCGGGGCGCCCGATTGGTCCTTCAAGCGCAGCGTGTAGGTAGCCGAGGCGCTGAGATTGGCGATGCGCCAGACGTGCTTGCGTCCCGCCGCCACCGTGTAGGCCGGATACCGCTGGCCATTGATTGTGAAAAGCCAGATCGATTGCTTTCCATCTGCTTTGTTCAGGCAATAGCCCTTGCCGACGGTGGTTTTCGAGGGTTCGCCGCACAGTCCGAAGTCGTAGTCTTCGCCGCTGCGCAGTTCGGCAGGCGTCCGGTTGGCCGCTTCCGGCAGGACCGCCGAGACGACTTGCAAATCGCGCAGACCGAGATAGTCCGTATCGACCTTGGTCGCCAATCGCGCCGCGTCGGCCGGGGTGGACGCGGTGAGTTCGTCTGCAATGGACCCCACGGCCAGCATGCCGCTCATGCCGCCCGTCACCTGCCGCTGCGCCAGCATGTGGAAGTGGGGATGGTACCAGTAAAGCCCGTTCGGCTGCGCAAAGCTGAGCTTGCCGTCGAGCCCGAGCACGCTGGCAGGGATGTGGCTGGGGATGTTAATTTTGTAGCGGGCGAGCGCGCCGTGACCGACGCTCACCAGCACGTTGTCGCTGAAGGGCGCCGCGGCCGGTTTGTCATTGTCCGGCGATACAACCATGCCGTGCGTATGCAGGTTGGTCGGTGCATAGTTGGTCTTGGGATCGCACGCCATGCCGGGCATGTTCATCATGCAAGGCGCCAGCGCGGTGCTGTCGTTCTGTAGCCACACCTTCAAGGTGTCGCCGGGCCGGACTTCGACAGTCGGGGCCATGTAGTGGTTGTTGTAGTGCGTTGTGGTTACGCGGTAACCGCCGACATCGACTGGCCCCTCGTTGACCGTCAGGCCAAGCTTGACGGTTTTACTGCCATCGCCATTGTCGAGCACTTGGCAGATGGCAGTGTCGACGCTTGCCGATTTGGTGAAGGTAGAACAGAGCGGCGAGGGCTTGGCCGGTTCGGCGACGGCTGCGCCCCCTAACAGGGTCAGGAAAAGGGCAGGACTGAGCGCTGTTGCGCGCATGTAACAAGGCATAGCGGCTCCTTGGACTTTGGGTGACTTGCGATGGCTGCCTGAGGTATGGGCAAAGGGTATTGCCCGGCTCATGCAAGAACCCGCCCATAGGCCGGTTGGCCGGCCGGTCTTTAGTCGGTAGACTTAACAACGGCGCACGGGGACCTGCGTCTGTCATGGGGAACGACCTTGAGCGCACTGACCACAACGGCACTGGCCGCTGCGACGCGCGAACCAACCGGCCTCGATGCGGCGCTTGCTGCGTTGCTCGAAGAGCGGGGCAGGAAGTCGATCGAGCTGCAACCGGCCGTGCTGGCGCATCTCAAAGCGGCGCTGGCCGAGGGACGCCAGGCGGCGCAACAGCAACTCGATGCCGACAACAACGGCCGACGCTGCGCCTCCAGCCTATCGGCGCTGCACGACGGGCTGATCGGCGCGTTGTTCCGGCTGGCGTGCAGGATCTATCATGCCGGTTCCCCCTCCGACGCCCAGCACATGACCGTGGTTGCGACCGGTGGTTATGGCCGGGGACTGCTGGCTCCCAAGTCCGATATCGATCTGCTGTTCCTGCTCCCCTATAAGCAGACGCCCTGGGGCGAAAGTGTCGCCGAGTTCATGCTCTACATTTTGTGGGATCTCGGCCTGAAGGTCGGCCATGCCACGCGCTCGATCGACCAGTGCATACAACTCGCCCGCGCCGACATGACGATCCGGACCTCGCTGCTCGACAGCCGCTGGATCGCCGGCAGCACGGCGCTGTGCGACGATCTCAAACGCCGGTTCCGCTCCGAGTTCACCCCATCGACCGCTGCCGCTTTTGTCGATGCCAAGCTAGCCGAGCGCGACGACCGACATCGGCGAACCGGCGAGTCCCGCTACCGGGTGGAACCGAACATCAAGGACGGCAAGGGAGGCCTGCGCGATCTGCATACGCTGCATTGGCTGGTGCAATATGTCTATGGGCGCGACATCGGCGTGGCTGGCGAAGCCGGCTTGTTTACCCGGATTGAGTATCGAAATTTCCGTCTGTGCGAGGATTTTCTCTGGACCGTGCGCTGTCACCTGCATTTTCTCGCCAACCGGCCGGAAGAACGCCTCACATTCGATCTGCAGCCCCCGATAGCGGAAAAGCTCGGCTACAAGGAGCGCGGCGGGCTGCGCGCCGTCGAACGCTTCATGAAGCAGTATTTCATGGTGGCGCGCGAGGTCGGCGAGCTGACTTTGGCGGCGAGTGCGGCGCTCGAGATGCAGCAGGTGAAGACGCCGCCGATATTCGAGCGGCTGCTGGCCCCGCTCAATTGGCGCACGCGCGCAAAGATGCGCCGCACAACGGACTTCCGGGTGGAGAATGGCCGCCTCGACACCGTCAACGGCGACATCTTCAAGCTCGATCCGGTCAACATCATCCGTATATTCCGGCAGGCCGAGGCGTTTGGCACTCCGCTGCATCCAGATGCCGTGCGCCTGCTGCGCCAGTCCCGGCCGCTGATCGATGACAAGCTGCGCGCCAATCCGGGTGCAGCGCGCATCTTCCTTGATCTGTTGACCGAGCCGAAGAGTTCCGAACGCGTGCTGCGCTCCATGAACGAGACCGGCGTGCTTGGCCGCTACATCCCCGAGTTCGGCCGTATCGTCAGCATGATGCAGTTCAACATGTATCATCATTATACGGTGGACGAGCACTCGATCCGGGCGGTTGGCCTGCTGGCCCAAATCGAGCAGGGCACGCTGGGCGACGACCATCCGCTGGCGTCAGAAATCATCAAGCAGGTGCAGAGCCGGCGCGTCCTCTATCTGGCGGTGCTGCTGCACGATACGGGGAAACGGCTGGAGGGCGATCATTCCAGCACCGGCGCCGCGATTGCGCGTGAGGTGGCGCCGCGCCTCGGCTTCGCGGCGGCCGAGACCGAGACGGTGGCCTGGCTGATCCAACAGCACCTGACCATGTCCATCATCGCGCAGAGCCGCGATCTCGCAGACCCTAAGACCATCAGCGATTTTGCCGCCATCGTACAAAGCCCGGAGCGGTTGCGGTTGCTCCTGATCCTGACCGTGGCTGACATCCGGGCGGTGGGGCCTGGGGTCTGGAACGGTTGGAAAGGACAGTTGCTGCGTACGTTGTACTTTGAGACCGAACCAGTGCTGGCTGGCGGGCACACCAAACGTGGGCAACGCGCCCGGGTCAGTGAGGCGCAGGATAATTTGCGCAAAGCGCTGGTCGATTGGCCAGCCGCCGATCGGGATCGGGTCATCGGCCGCCTTCCGGAGGCGTATTGGTTGCGCACCGATGCTGCACACCAGATCGAACATGCCCGGCTGCTACGCGACACCGAGGCAGACGGCAAACGCTATGCGTTTCAGACCCGCACCGATGCGTTTACCGCCGTCACCGAGCTCACGGTTCTCGCCTCGGACGCGCCGCGCCTGCTGTCGCTGTTCGCCGGGGCGTGCGCGGCCACCGGCGCCAACATCATGGGCGCAAGCATCTCAACGACAACCGATGAGATGGCGCTCGACACCTTCCTCATCAAGCGCGAGTTGGACGAGGAAGACGAACTACGTCTAGCCGCCCGCATCGGCGAGACCATTGGCAAGCTGCTTGATGGCGGCATGACCATCGCCGACGTTATGGCCCGCCGCCGTCCGCCCAAGAGCCGGGCTGCGGCGTTCCATCTGTTACCCGAGGTTGTGATCAACAATCAGATGTCGGAGCGGTTTTCCGTCATCGAGGTCTCCGGCTTGGATCGTCCGGGGCTGCTCTACGATCTGACCAGCGCACTTTCTGATCTGGGTCTGGACATCAACTCTGCACATATCGCAACCTACGGCGAGCGCGCCGTTGATGTGTTCTACGTTACAGACCTACAGGGTGCGCAGGTTGCCGACGACGAGCGGGAGGAGCGAATCCTGCGCAGGCTCGCCGAGGTCTTCGCAGGCGGCAACGCATAGGGCCGACGAGCACCCCCACGCGGCCACCCGCGTAATCTCGCTAAACACCTTCGAACAGGGCCGTCGACAGATAGCGTTCCGCAAAGCTGGGCGCCACGGTGAGGATGCGTTTGCCCTCCATGCCGGAGCGTTTGGCGATTTCCAGCGCTGCGGCCACATTCGCGCCGGTCGATATGCCGCCCGGGATGCCGTCAAGCTTGGCCAGCTTGCGCGCTGTCGCGAAGGCAACATCGTTGTCGATCTTGATGATCTCGTCCAACAGGCCAGTATCCATCACCGCCGGAATGAAGCCCGCGCCGATGCCCTGGATCTTGTGGGGGCCCGGGGCACCACCGGACAGCACTGGACTGTTCTGCGGCTCGACCGCGACCACTTTCAAGCTGGGTATGCGCGGCTTCAACGTGCGCCCGACACCGGTGATGGTGCCGCCGGTGCCGACGCCGGCAACGAAATAGTCGAGTTTTCCGCCGGTATCGCTCCAGATTTCCTCGGCAGTCGTCCGGTCATGGACGGTCGGATTGGCCTGGTTGGTGAACTGACCGGGGATGATGGAGTTGGGGATCTCTTTCAGCAGCTCCTCCGAGCGGGCGATGGCCCCCTTCATACCCTTCTCGGCTGGTGTCAGCACCAATTCAGCGCCGAGAAATGCGAGCAGCTTGCGGCGCTCGATCGACATCGACTCCGGCATGGTCAGGATCAGCCGGTAGCCGCGCGCCGCCGCAACGAAAGCGAGCGCGATCCCCGTGTTGCCCGAGGTGGGCTCGACCAGCACGCTGCCGGGTCCGATCTTGCCGTCGGCTTCCAGACTGTCGATCAGCGCGACGCCAATGCGGTCCTTGACCGAGGCGAGGGGATTGAAGAATTCGAGCTTCACCAGAACTTCGGCCCTGGCGCCGGCCTCTTTGGCCATGCGGTTGAGGCGCACGACAGGTGTGTTGCCGATGGTTTCGGTAATGTCAGAAAAGATGCGATTGTGGCCCCACTTGGTGGTGCCCTCGATGGTCTTGATGCGGATGGACTCGGTCATGGGTCGGGTACTCGCTAACGGGGGGACGAGCGATTTACATGGCACGCTGCGCTTAGACATGCCAGGGGTCGGTCGCGCAACTGGATGCTATCTGGCAAGCGCATTTGGCGACCGTCGCGGTTAGATTAGGGCCCAGGCGAGATCAAAAATTGCGCTGGGCCTAACGTTTGCGCAATCCATTTCCCGTTGAGCCGAATCCGCCCGCACCGCGTGTGGTCTCGGCGAGCTCGGCCTCTTCCACGAGGTCTGGCTGAAGCACAAGGCTCAGCACCAGCTGGGCGATGCGGTCGCCGCGTGCAATCTTGAAAGGTTGGTCGCCATGATTGATGAGGATGACGCCAATCTCGCCGCGGTAGTCGGCATCAATAGTGCCTGGGCTGTTCAGTAGGGTTACGCCATGCTTCAGCGCCAGCCCCGAACGGGGCCGGAGCTGGCCTTCCATGCCGGGCGGCAGCTCAATGGCGAGACCTGTTGGTACCAGCACTCTGGCGCCGGGAGCCAGAGTCAAAGGCGCACCCTCTGGCACCGCCGCCATCAGGTCCATTCCTGCCGAGAGTTCGGTCTGATAGGAAGGAAGCGGCAGTCCTTCCGAATACGGCAGGCGTTTGACCAGCACTGGCGGCATGGGGGGCATGTCATCGTCGAAATCGTCCAGGTCATCCAGGTCGTCGAGGCCATCAATGCCCAGGTCTTCGGCGAGTTTGTTGACCTCGCCCATCAGGCGCCCAATGTCCGCTATCCCCATCGGGGGCAGGATCTCTGCCTTCTTGGTGCCAGAAGACTGTTTGCCGGGATTCGATTTCTTGGCCTTGGTCATTTGGGCAACCTCACTGTCTCCAGAGATTCGGCGATCCGCCGCACGAGCCGCTCGGCGACGGCGTCTTTGCTCAGTTCCGGCCAGTTTTCAGCGCCTCCCACCGAAATCACGTGCACGGTGTTTTTCGCCCCGCCAAACGTGCCGGTGGCTGGCGCCACGTCATTGGCAATGATCCAGTCGCATCCTTTGGACGTCAGCTTCTTCTTTGCGTTTTCCACGACCTGCTCAGTTTCGGCGGCAAAGCCTATGACCAGCCGGGGGCGACGGGGGCCCGGTGCCGAAAGAGTACGCAGAATATCGGGATTCTCGATCAAGCTGAGTTGGGGTGCGGGCGCGCCCTTGGCTTTCTTGATTTTGTCCCCCGCCACATCGGGCGTGCGCCAATCGGCAACGGCGGCCGCAAAAATCGCCGCATCCGCCGGCAGCGCCGCCTCGGCCGCAGCCAGCATCTCGCGGGCGGTTTCGACATGCCGGACGGTTACGCCGGCGGGGTCGGGGATGGCGACCGGGCCGGAGATCAAGGTCACCCGTGCACCCATCCGAGCGGCCGCGGCGGCGATGGCGTGCCCCTGCCGGCCCGACGAGCGATTGGAGATGAACCGAACCGGGTCGATGGGCTCCAAAGTCGGGCCGGATGTGACGAGAATATGCTTTCCCGACAGCGGCTTGTCTACTATGAAAGCGGCCTCGATTGCCTCCAGAATTTGAGCCGGCTCGGCCATGCGACCGAGTCCAGACTCGCCGCTCTCTGCCATTTCCCCGCGCTCCGGGCCGACGAAGCGGACGCCGTCGCCGGCCAACAGTTTTGCGTTTCGCTGCGTTGCTGGATGCGACCACATGCGCGGGTTCATCGCGGGAGCGGCCAACACCGGCTGGTCAGTCGCCAGCAGCACGGCAGTGGCCAGGTCGTCCGCGTGGCCGCCCGCCATCTTGGCCAACAGATCGGCCGTGGCCGGTGCAACCACAATCAGGTCCGCCTCGCGTGACAGCCGGATGTGGCCAATCTCATGGTCTCCATCCAGCGACCATAAATCTGAAAATACCGGCCCGCCACTGATCGCCCCCACCGACAGCGGCGTTACGAACTGCTGCGCACCAGCCGTCATGACGACGCGAACCGAATGCCCGCGCTCGCGAGCGCGCCGGATCAGTTCAAGACACTTGTAGGCGGCAATTCCACCGCCGATGATTAGAAGAACGCGCGCCATTTGGTCCGGAGGTTCTCAAGTTTGGCTGCAACGCTACCACGTCGAGCCGCGGCAGGGCAGCCCTGCACCCTTGGATATGCCCGGTTGCTTCCTGACGATTTAGAATTATTCTAACCGGAGCGCCGTGCGGCCGGATGAGAAGGTGGTTCGTGAAGCAGTTCTCCGATCTGACCGAGCAGGAAATTCTTGCGCTCGCCATCTCGCTCGAGGAGGAGCACGGGCGCATCTATGCCGATTACGCCCAAGGACTCAAAGAAAGCTATCCGGCCTCGGCTGCGGTGTTTAGCGAGATGGCGGACGAGGAGAACACGCATCGGCGCTGGCTCATCGACCTGCACACCAAGCGTTTCGGCGATCACATCCCGCTCATCCGCCGTCAGGATGTGAAGGGCTTTATCAGGCACGAGCCGCTCTGGATGGTGCGTCCGCTCGGGCTCGAAAAGGTGCGCAAGCAGGCCGAAACGATCGAGCACGAGACCCGTACATTTTACGAAAAATCTCTGGAGCGCACATCGGACGCCAGCACACGCAAGCTGTTGGGCGATCTGGTCGAGGCCGAACGAGGACATGAGTCTTTGGCAGACAGGGTGTCGTCGGAGCACTTGACCACGTCTGCAAAGGACAGTGAGGAGCAGGCACGTCAACGCATGTTTGTGCTGCAGGTGGTGCAGCCAGGCCTGGCGGGCTTGATGGACGGATCGGTGTCGACGCTGGCGCCGCTATTCGCGGCCGCATTCTCGACCCACCAGACCTGGCCGACCTTCCTGGTCGGCCTCGCCGCCTCGATTGGCGCCGGGGTATCGATGGGGTTTGCCGAGGCGTTATCCGACGACGGATCGTTAACCGGCCGCGGTCACCCCTGGCTGCGCGGTGGCATCACCGGTCTGATGACGGCCGTCGGCGGCATTGGGCACACATTGCCGTATCTCATCGGAAACTTTCAGTATGCCACCAGCGTCGCCATCGCCGTGGTGCTCGTGGAACTCTGGGTCATCGCCTGGATCCGAGCTCGTTACATGGACACGCCGTTTCTGCGCGCCGCCTTCGAAGTGGTGCTCGGTGGACTGATCGTGTTCGCGGCCGGCATCCTCATCGGCAGCGCCTGAGGTAGTTACCTAGTCGTTGGTTTTTGCCGCTTCCGGTTGCTTGCCCGGACGCAAACTTGAGGTCACAAATTGTGACCTCAAGTTGGAGCGTCGACGCCATGGTCAGAACTTCTGCAATCAATTTCAGCGCCTTGCCGTCTCCGCAGCTGCATTTCGTCCGGGGCCAGAATGTTATGCTGGACGCCGACGTCGCCGAATTTTTCGGGGTCTCGACCAAGGTTTTGAACCAGCAAGTCAAGCGCAACGAGGAAAAATTCGGCAACGATTTCGCCTTCCGACTGAGGGAGCGTGAGGCCTCAAACTTGAGGTCACAAATTGTGACCTCAAGTGGCGATCATGGCGGCGTCCGCTACCTTCCCAACGCGTTCACCGAACACGGCGTCGTCATGGCGGCCACGGTTCTGCGGTCCGACCGGGCCGTCGCCGCGTCGCGGTTCATAGTCAAGACCTTCGTGCAGGCGCGCCAGGCTTTCGTCGCCGCACAGAACGGGCAGAACCTGAAAGCGACCATTCAACCCGCAGCGACAATTCCTTTGGCCGCCGAAATGCGGCAGCAGCTTTTCGGCAAGATCAACGAAGCGCTGGGCGCAGTGCTTAATGCCATCGTCAACCCTGAGACCAAGAGCACGGTTCGCAGCGAGGCGGTGGAACTGGCCAATGAAGGTTTGAGCAGCCTGAAGGCCTACCTCAAGAAACAAGGCGTGCAGAACGACAAGACCCTGGCTGAAGTCAGAAAGCTGATGGCGGAAGCTGAGAACATCGAGGTCGCGACATCTCGACGACGCGTCGAGAACGAGAGCAGGCAACTGGCGTTGTTGGCTCAAAAGCTGCGACTTGTACTTGAAGCGCAGCATTTTGCAGAAACCGGCGGCACGGAGCGGTTTTTGGGGTTCCTCAACGATTTCAGCAAGACAGAGCGGTCGTCGGAGTGACCGCCTGATCAGTGCGCTGCCTCCCAGTTGTCCGCAGCCTTGGCGTCCACCTTGAGCGGCACGGCGAGTGCGATGGCAGGATCAGCGCTCCCCTCCATCACTTGTCTGACGATCTTGATGGATTTGTCGACGTCCTTTTCGGGGGCCTCGAAGACAAGTTCGTCATGGACCTGCAGCAGCATACGGACGGAACTCAATCCGCCTTCGCTCAGCGCTCCAGGTATCCGCACCATCGCCCGCCGGATGATGTCGGCGGCCGTGCCCTGGATCGGCGCGTTGATGGCTTGGCGCTCGAGATTGCCACGCACCGATGGGTTCTTGGTATTGATTTCGGGCAGATGTATTTTTCGCCCAAAGATTGTCTGTACAAACCCGTGTTGATGCGCCTGCTTTTTCGTTGTGTCCATGTAGGCGCGAATGCCGGGGAAGCGCTTGAAATAGGTGTTGATGTACTCGCCGGCTTCTTCGCGCGAGATGCCGAGCTGATTGGCGAGGCCGAAGGCGGAAATACCATAGATGATGCCGAAATTGATCGCTTTGGCGCGCCGGCGCACGTCGGATGGCATGCCTTCAATCGGGACGCCAAACATCTCCGAGGCGGTCATGGCATGAATATCCAGCCCATCCTCGAAGGCCTTGCGCAGGGCCGGGATGTCCGCCATGTGGGCCAGCACGCGCAGTTCGATTTGCGAATAATCGGCCGAAATCAGCTTGTTGCCCTTTTCGGCAATAAAGGCCGTTCGGATCTGCCGACCCTCCTTGGTGCGTATCGGGATGTTCTGCAAGTTCGGGTCGACCGAGGACAGCCGCCCGGTGGTGGTTGCAGCCAGCGCATAGGACGTGTGGATACGGCCCGTCACGGGATTGATGTAGGTCGGGAGCGCATCGGTATAGGTTGAGCGCAGCTTGGAAAGCTGGCGCCATTCCAGCATGGTGTTCAATAGCTTGCGGGCGTCGTCGGGCAGGTCTTCATTTCCGGAGAGATCATCAAGAAGGCCCGCGCGCGTCTCCCACTGGCCGCTCTTGGTGCGCTTGCCACCGGACAATTTCAGTTTGTCGAACAGCAACTCCCCCAATTGCTTGGGGCTGCCGAGGTTGAGTTTTTCACCATTCATGGCAGGGGCGGCCAGGGCCTGCACCTCATCCTCCAGGCGCGCTATGGTTTGCGAAAATGAGGTGCTCAGTTTGCTCAGGATGGTGCGGTCGACTTTGATGCCGCTGCGCTCCATGTCCACCAATGCCGGCACCAGCGCCCGCTCAAGCGTTTCATAGACCGTGGTCATTTTTTCTGCCGCAAGCCGCGGCTTCAGGACCGTCCAAAGGCGCAACGCGATATCCGCACATTCGGCGCCGTACGCGTTTGCGTCCGTCAACGGCACCTGAGCGAAGGTGCGTGCGGCCTTTTTGACGGCAGTCGCGGCCTTGGCAAGCATGTCCTTGAGTGCGGTCGGACGGTAACCAAGCCAACGCTCCGACAGGTCTTCCAGGCCGTTGGCGCCCTTGCCGGCATCCAGGACATAGGACAGCAGTACCGTATCATCGAACGTCGCCAAGCGGACATCGTAACGCGCCATGACCTCGGTATCGAATTTCAGGTTGTGGCCGACGATCAGCGTGGCGCTGTCCTCCAGCATCGGCTTCAGAGCATCGATCGCGGCGCTCAACGCGATCTGCTCGATCTGTCCGTCGGCGCCCGCGAAATCGAAGCCATCGCCGGTCCTGTGGCCGAGCGGCACATAGCAGGCCTTTCCCGGACGGGTTGCCAGTGCCACGCCGATCAGATTGGCCTGCATAGGGTCGGAGCTGTCGGTCTGGGTGTCGAAACTGACCCATCCCTGTGCTGTCGCCTCGGCGATCCAGACGGCCAGCTGGTCAAGTTTGGTAACGGTTGCGTACGTCGCACGATCGATCGGTATGGATCGAATGTCGGTCATGGCGCGCGCGGCGCCCAAATCGGGGCTCCCCGCGTCGTGACTTGAGGGTTGCTCAACGGCCTTGACCGGTGCTGGGCCAGCCGGCCGGCTTGCGATGGGAAGCTGGTTGACCCCCAGATTGTCGGCCACGCGCTTGGTTAGTGTGCTGAACTCCATCGACTGGAGAAACGCCAGTATTTGTTCCGGTTTCGGTTCGTGCACCTGAAATGCGGCAATCGGGAACTCTACCGGGACGTCTTGCTTCAACGTCACCAGATCGCGGCTGATGCGCGCTTTGTCAGCGTTCTCGATCAGCTTCTCGCGGCGCTTGGGTTGCTTGATCTCGCTGGCGCGTGCCAGCAGAGTGTCCAGATCGCCATATTCGTTGATCAACTCGGCCGCCGTCTTGATGCCGATGCCGGGTACGCCCGGCACATTGTCGACGCTGTCGCCGGCCAGCGACTGGACGTCGATGACCTTGTCCGGTTTGACGCCAAATTTCTCGAACACCTCATCCGGCCCGATGCGGCGGTTCTTCATGGTGTCGTACATCGTAATGCCGGGCTTGATCAGCTGCATCAGGTCCTTATCTGAGGAGATGATGGTCGCCTCGCCGCCCGCCTCGGCGGTCAGCCGGGCGTAGGTGGCAATGATGTCGTCGGCTTCAAAGCCGTCCATCTCGATGCACGCAACGTTGAAGGCCGCAACGGCGTCGCGGATCAGCGGAAATTGCGGGATCAGTTCGTCCGGTGCGGGTGGGCGATGCGCCTTATATTCGGGATAGATTGCATTCCGGAAGGACTCCGGTCCGGCATCCAAGATCACGGCAATATGCGTTGGCTTGTCGCTGTCCTTGCTGTCGCGCAGCAGTTTCCAAAGCATCTGGCAGAACCCATGCACGGCGCCGACCGGCAATCCGTCCGATGGGCGGGACAAGGGCGGCAGCGCGTGAAAAGCGCGGAAAATGTAGCCAGAGCCATCGATCAGATAGACGTGGCTACCTTTGCCGACGGGTTCGCCGGTGGCGGTGGGGCTGGTGGAGGCGCGGGTGGGGCGTTTGCTCATGGCGCCATTTATAGAGCGCGCCCCGTCAAACCGCCAGCATCGCCCGCCAGAGGTCGCGGTACATCTCGAGCCCATGCAACCCGATTGGATCGGCGACATGATCGGGCGCCAGCTCCGGCTTGGCGGGCCAATGGGCGAGCAAGGCCGCTCCGCGCGCCGTGCCCGATTGGTCGGCGGGGACGCGTACGGACTGTGCGGGGCGCAAGGCGGCCAGAATTCCGCAATAGGCGGCATTGCGACCGAAACTGCCTTCGATAATGAGATCGCCGGCCGTGGCGCCGAGCCGCGTCAGCAGATCGTCCGTCATAAGAGCGATATGCAGCGTGGCCAGGGCCGGCCGGTTCGCGTCGTCGATTTCGCCGACGATTTCGCCTTTTCGCCCGGCATATGGACCGCCCTGCCCGGTGAACGACGGTAGCGCTACCGTGCCCGAGGCGATCACGCGCTGCAGCGAGGCCATATCCGCATCGCCCGTGACGCCGGCCGTGATCATCTCGTACTCGCGCCCGCCCATGAAACGCGCGCAAGGCACGGGCGCGCCGGTGGCATCCACATTGGCGTAAAGATCGGAGGCCTCGTCGAGGCTGTCGAACGGCTGGCCGACATTGAAGATAATAACCCAGGTGCCGGTGGACACCACTGTGAACGGAGCCGGTCGAGCAAGCAGGTTCGGCAACAGCGACGCGTTGCTATCGTGGATGCCGCTGACCACGCGGGTGTTTGGCGCAAGGCCGGCCGCCTCAGCGATGTCCGGCTTGATGGGGCCGAGCGTGTCCCAGGCAGGGCGGATCGGCGGAAAAAGTGACCGGATGTCGAGCGCGTCCACCACGCTGGAAAACGTGCGCCCTTTAGGGTTCCACAAATCGGTATGGCAGCCCAGCGAGGTCACCTCGCTGGCGGCGACCCCGGACAATCGCCAGGACCAATATTGGGGATAGTTCAGCGCATATTTGGCGCGCGCGAATTGCTCCGGGAACTGCCATTTCTGATAGGCGAACTGCCGCGCCAGATTGAGGCCGCCAGCGGCAGGCGGCGAAAAGCTTTCGGCGAAGGCGGGGCGGATCGCAGCATAGTGCTGCTCGATGCCTTCGGGCCCCTTGTCCTCATAGTCGAGCATCGGCAGGACCAATCCGGCCTGATCGATGACGACGCCGGAGGCGCCATGTGCGGTGGTTACGATAGTGTCGATCGGGTGCCCCCGGTTTCCTTCCTCCAGCGCCGCCAGCACGAAGCGCCAGATCATCTCCACATCAGCGTGCAGATAGGGCGGGGCGGACAGCGGCCGGTTCGGCTGGTTCTTTTCCCACAGCACGTTGCAGGATTGATCGAACAGCACGACCTTGAGGTTGGTCTTGCCGATATCGAGAACGGCGGTGGCGGTCATAGCTCAGATCCGTTTGCCGAGGAACTTGCGGGCAATGATCGGCAGCGAGATGGCCGCGATCAGCAGCGATCCGTTCAGCACGTTGATGACGATGCCGGGGACATTGATCAGCGACAGCCCGAAGGTGGTGAGGCCGAGCACGAACACGGCAAGTACGACGCCGGGGATGGTGCCCGAACCGCCAGCAATGGAGACGCCGCCGAGCACGACCATGGTGACGGCTTCGAGCTCGAAGCCAAGCGCGATATTGGGACGTGTCGAGCCGATCCGCGCCGTGAGGAATACGGCGGCCAGGCCCGCCATGGCGCCGGTGACAACGAACAGCCAGAAGCGGATGCTATCGACTGGAATCCCAGAGAAGCGCGCGGCGACCGGATTGTTGCCGAGCGCAAAAATGCGCCGGCCAACCACGGTGCGGTGCAGGACGTAGCCGAAGAGGCCGGCAAGCGCGAGAAAGGTCGTAAACGACAGGGTGATCGGCAATGCGATGGGAGAGCCGTTCAGGAGGTAGCCATGCCCGATCGCGGTGAAGCCTGGCGGATAGTTCTTGATCGCTTGATCGCCGAGCACGACTTGAGCCAGGCCGCGAAACAAGGACATGGTGCCGATGGTGACGACAATCGACGGCAGCCCGAAACCCGTGACGAGGGCGCCGTTGAAGGCGCCGCAGAGGGCGCCCGTGCCAAGTCCGATGAGCACCAGCACCACTGCCGGCGCGCCTGCCGCCGCCGCTTCACCCATGGCGAGCGAGGCGACCGCGATGATGGCGGCGACCGAGAGATCGATGTCGCGCGAGATGATCAGCAGGGCCATTCCCAGCGCCACAATCGCCTTCTCGGAGAAGTTTACGGTGGCGTCGGAGAGATTGTAGATGTCGAGGAAGTAGGGAGAGATAGAGGTGTTGAAGGCAATGACGGCCGCCAGCAGCAGGACGAGGATGGTCTCCCAGCGCAGCAGCACATCCGCGATCCGGAACGGCGCGCGGTCGGCGACGTCGTAACGGTTGGGAGTTGCGCTTTCGATGCTCATGCCGCGCTCCCGCCTGCCGCTGCGCGCCGGGCTTCGGGCAGGATCAGCTTGCCGCTCCGGCGCTCGGCCCGCGCGTTGACGACGACAGCAGCCAGGATGACGGCGCCCGAAATCAGCATCTGCCAGAACGGCGACACATTGATCACCGGCAGCGCATTCACCACCACGCCCAGGAACAGCGCACCCAGCAGCGCGCCGCGTACGGTGCCAATGCCGCCCGCCACCGAGACGCCGCCGATGACGCAGGCCGCGATCACGGTCAGTTCATAGCCATAGGCAAGATCCGTATACGCAATGCCGTAGCGCGAGGCCCAGAGATAACCGCACAGGCCCGAGACGGCGCCCGAGATGGCGTAGACCAGAAACTGCTGTTTGCTGAGATCGATGCCGCAGTAGCGTGCGGCAACCGGGTTGCCGCCGACAGCGTAGATGCCGCGTCCGGTCTGGGTCTGGTTCAGCAGATAGGCGAAGGCCGCAGCCACCGCCGCCGCGATGACGATCAGCGCGGGCACGCCGAGTAATGTGGATTTCGGAAAGTCAAGAAACGCCGTACTCATATCTTTCGACGTGAGCCAGGTCGGCCCCGCGACGACAAAGATGATGCCGCGATAGATCGACAGCGTGCCGAGCGTGGCGACGATGGGCGGGATGCCGATGCCAGCGATCAGCGCGCCGTTGATGGCGCCGAAGAACGCGCCGATGAGAATGGCGAGCGCGAGCACGCCGGGGATTGGCAGCCAGGGCGCCGCGCGGGCCGCGAGCGTGACCATGACGCCTGAGAGCGCGAGATTGGCGGCGACGGACAGGTCAATGCCGCGCGTGAGAATGACCGCCATCTGGGCCAGCGCGAGCATGAACAGGAAGCTTGTGTCGGTCAGCACATTGATGAGGCTGTCAGCGGTGAGAAACACCGGCGCGCGAAGGCCAACCAGGATCACCAGAGCGGCGACGATGATGGCCAAAAGGATGTCCCGGTTTTTGAGAATATTTGGCATTACGCGTGCGCCCCGCTATGGACAGACCCGCTCGCGGCGCTGACGATCATCTCGGCAGTTCCCTCTCCACGCGAAAACTCGCGCACGATTCGCCCTTCGTGCATGACGATGATGCGGTCGGCCATGCCCATGATTTCGGGAAGTTCTGAAGAGACTAAGATAATCGCCAGCCCCTCGCCCGCCAGCTCGCCCATAAAATCGTGCACCGCCGCTTTGGAACCGATATCGATGCCCTTGGTTGGCTCGTCCAGAATGAGCAGGCGCGGTTTGGTGGCGAGCCATTTACCGATAACAACTTTCTGCTGATTGCCGCCGGAAAGCTCGCCAAGCCGCTGCTCCCAGTTGGCCGCTTTCACGGCAAGACGCCGGCCGAGCTTACGCGTCGCGTCGAGTTCGCGACTGGTACTGATGGTGCCGCGCTGCGCAAATTCGGCGATGCTGGCGAGCGTGATGTTTTCGCGAATGCCGAAGGGCAGCACCGCGCCCTGGCCTTGCCGGTCTTCGGGCACATAGGCGATGCCGGCGGCGATGGCGGCGCCCGAGCTGTCAATGGTGATCGGCTGGCCTTCGATCCGCACTTTTCCACGCGTCACCGGCGTCAGGCCGAACAGGCCCATCATTGCCTCAGATCGTCCGGCCCCGACAAGTCCGTACAGGCCTAAAATCTCGCCCTTGCGGAGTTTGAAGGAAATCGCGTCGAATTCGGTGGCGTTGGACAGGTCCTCCACCTCCAGCACCACATCGCCGATCGGCACGATGCGCTTGGGGAACGCCTGATCCACCGGCCGCCCGACCATCAGCTTCACCAGATCGGCCTGGCAAACGTCCTTGATGGCGCCTTCGCCCACCTGCTCACCGTCGCGCAGGCAGGTCCAGCGGTCGGCGATGCGGAAGATCTCCTGGAACTTGTGTGAAATGAAGAGGATGGCGCGGCCTTGCGCTTTCAGCTGCTCGACGATGCGGTATAGATCGCCGATCTCGCGTTCGGACAGGGCCGAAGTTGGCTCATCCATGATGATGATGCGGGCATCGTGCGAGAGCGCGCGGGCGATCTCGACGAGATGCTTTTGCGCGACGCCGAGGCGCTTGAGCAAGGTATCGGGTGTGAAGTCGGCTTCCAGGCGGCCGAGCAGTTCGGCGGTCGTTGCCTTCATGGTCGCCCAATCGACGCGCCCGCGTGGGGTCATCGGCATGTGGCCCATAAAAATGTTCTCGGCGACCGAAAGGTCGTCGAACATAACCGTTTCCTGGTGGATGGCGGTGATCCCGGAGGCCCAGGCGGCGCGGGGGGTTGCGAAGGTGACGGGCTGGCCCGCCACGCGCACCTCGCCTTCGTCGGGCGCGTAGATGCCGGTGAGGATCTTGACCAGCGTCGACTTACCCGCGCCATTCTCGCCAATCAACGCCATGACTTCGCCGACGCACAAACTCAGCGCGACGTTGTGCAACGCCCGCACGCCCGGAAATGACTTTGAAACGCCAGAGACGGCGAGGAGGGGCGTAGGTTGGGTTAGCGCGGCCAATGCCGTTGCCTATGTCTTCGGTGGTTGTTCCGCGCGTAACCCAACATTCGGAGCCCGAAGTGTTGGGTTACGCGCGCCACAAACACCGAGCGTGTTCGATGCTCAGTGGACCGCGCTAACCCAACCTACGAGCTACCCTCTCCCCGCGTGAGCGTGGAGAGGGTGGTTCGAACGCCT
>JAYUAJ010000331.1:0-3966 GCA_043741375.1 Hyphomicrobiaceae bacterium
CGCCGTCCCAATCGCCTCGGCGTTGCCGGCATCGCGATCGGTTTTGCCGGTGCCTTGCTGGTGGCTTTGTCGCGCGGCGGGCTGGACCAGCCCGCGCCCCTGGCCTGGGTGCTTGCTGCGCTGCTGATCCCGGTATCGCTGGCCTGCGGCAACATCTATCGAACGCTGGATTGGCCAACGGGCGCCGGGCCGATCGAACTCGCGGTTGGCAGCCATGCCGCGTCCGCGCTGCTCCTTCTCGCCTTGATCATGGTTTCACTAGGCACCGGGGCGCTCTTGGAGCTCGCCACGGTACCTGTCTTGACGCTCGCCCAGATGGCGGCGGCGGCCGGCATGTTCGCCGTGTTCTTCCGCCTTCAATCCGTGGGCGGTCCGGTCTATCTCAGCCAGATCGGGTATGTCGCGGCTGCGGTCGGCCTGCTCTCGGGGGTGGTCGCATTTGGCGAGCACTACCCGCTCCAGACCTGGGTCGGCGTTGCCCTGATCGCGGTTGGCGTGACCCTGACCACGCGGGCGCAGACCGGCTGACGCCACGACCCCCCTGTATCAAAACGCTACAGCCATTCACGCCGCATTCACCCTAACGCCACATGGCCGGCTTCATTCGGCCCTCGCTGCGGCGCGATCGCGGGTTAGGAGCTTGGTGTTAACGGCTTGTTAACGCTACCTCGGCCATAGATCGCACCCATGTGGCGTACAATTGGTTTCGGCCTTCTTGGCTTGGCAGCGGCTCTCTCATTGGCGAGCTGTGGCTCCTCATCCAAACTCGGGTTCGTCGCGCGCAGTGAACCGTGGCGCAAGGACTTGGAGGTCTCCTGCCTCAGGGCGGGCGTGGTGCAGGACACGGCGTTCATCGCCGGCGGCACTTCGATAACAGGCGGCGATGGCTATTGCGGCGCGGTGCACCCCTACCGGGTTTCGGCCGTGGGTAATGGCCAGGTGGGCCTGGCTCCGAACGCGGTGGTGCAATGCCAGATGATCCCCGCGCTCGACCAATGGGTCGACCAAGTGGTGATCCCGTCCGCGCATGCCGTCTACGGTGTCGGCGTCGCCCAGATGAAAGTGCTGTCGTCCTACGCCTGCCGGCCGATGAACAACATCGACGGGGCCAGACTGTCCGAGCACGGCCACGCCAATGCTGTCGACATCGGCGCCTTCACGCTCACCGACGGCCGGACCATCACGGTCACCTCCGGCTGGAACGGCTCGGCCGCCGACCGGCAGTTCCTGCGCAACGTCCATGATGGAGCCTGCGAGACGTTTTCGACCGTTCTCGGGCCCAACGCCAACGCGCAGCACCACGATCATTTCCACGTCGACCTGATGCCCCGCCATGTCGGCAAGGGGATTTGCGAATAGGTTCGTCCCTGACGGAACCCATAGGCTGTCCGCAGGCACCCTCCATGCACGGCCTGCAGGTTCAACCAGAAACGCGGACTATTCCCGAACGCCCGGCCTAGCCTCACGGCCATGTCGGCCGTCACGGACCGCTCGCCGTTGAGCAATGGATAGACCGACTGCCGCGACACGCCGAGATGTCAACCCATACGTGAAAACCGCGCGGCAGACCAATAGCGCCCGACCCATGCCGTGCCCGGAAGAATTGAATTGCCCTACCCCAACATCCGTCCCGCGACTGCGTCGAGCTTGGCTACCAGCGCGGGATCGCGCTTGTCGGGTGCTGTCATGATGGCCACCTCCAGCGCGCGGTCCGAGCCGATCGGGCAGGGCTCGTGCACCTTGGGGAAATCGCGCGCGACGCGGGCGATCAGGCGCTGCGCCTTGGAAGCGTTCTCGTTCATGACCTTGATCACAGAGGCCACGTCGACCGCCGCATGGTCGCTGTGCCAGCAGTCGTAGTCGGTGACCATCGAGATGGTTGCGTAACAGATCTCGGCTTCGCGGGCGAGTTTGGCCTCGGGCATATTGGTCATGCCGATCACCGAGCAGCCCCAGGAGCGGTAGAGATTGCTCTCGGCGCGGGTCGAGAATTGCGGGCCTTCCATGACCATGTAGGTGCCGCCGCGGGTGTGCAGGATGTCCTCGGCCTTGGCGGCCTCGGCGATGCGCCCAACCAAGCCTGGGCTGACGGGATCGGCCATTGACACATGGGCCACACAGCCCTTGCCGAAGAAGCTCTTGGGGCGGGCGAAGGTGCGGTCGATGAACTGATCAACCAGCACGAAGTGGCCCGGCGCAAGCTCTTCCTTGAGCGATCCGCAGGCCGAGACCGAGATGAGATCGGTGACGCCGGCGCGCTTCAGGACATCGATGTTGGCGCGGTAGTTGATGTCGGACGGCGAGACCCGGTGCCCTTGGCCGTGGCGCGGCAGGAACACGATCGAGGTTTCGCCGATGGTGCCGAATTTCAGCTCGTCGGACGGCTCGCCCCAGGGCGAGCGAACGTGCTCGGTGCGGGCGTTCTGCAGACCAGGCAGATCGTAGAGCCCGCTGCCACCGATGATGCCCAGAATTGCCTTCGCCATGACCGCCCTCGCTGCTGGAACCGATAGCGCTGTTTAGCGTGAAGGCAGGGCAAGCGAAAGCGGCCGCCAAAAAAGATACGGCCGGCGCAACGGCCGGCCGATATCCCCCAACGCCCCTACGGAAACCGAATTCAGTGCAGCCGCTTCCAAATCTGGCGCTTGGCCAGCCAGAGCAGGCCGGACAGTATCAGCAGATAAATCATCATGCGCAAGCCCAGATCTTTACGCTCGTCGAGTTTGGGGTCGGCGCTCCACATCAGGAAGGTCGAGACGTCGCGCGCATACTGATCGACCGTGGCGGGCGTGCCATCGGTATAGGCCACCTGTCCGTCGCTGGCGAGCGGCGGCGGCATGGCGATCTGATGGCCTGGGAAAGTGGTGTTGTAATAGAGGCCGTCGTTGATCTTCACGCACTCGTCCTGGACCGGCTTGCCGTCGGCGCCGATGCCTTCACCTGGCGTGACGCTGGCGCAGCGCGGACTGTCCTTGACGGCTCCCGCCTCGGCGACCATGGCGAGTTTACCATTGGCGTCCGCAGCGTAGGCCGGGGCCTTGTCATGGTAGCTGGTGAGCAGGGCGTGGATGTAGTCGACGCCGTTTTCCTGCCGGCCGGCCGCGATTTCCTTCAGCCACTTGATCGGCAGGTCATAGAACGCGGCTTCAGAGTGCTGCTCGCGCGCCTTTGCCATCAACGACAAGTCAGGCGGCAGGGCGCCGTTGTTCGCCGCGCGCGCGGCGGCTTCGGTGGCGAACGGCCCCTGCAAAGCATCGGCCAAAACGGCCGGGCGCTTGGTCAGATTGCCCTTGTCGTCGAAGGCGTCCTCGAACACCACGTCGCTGATCAGCGTCTTGACTTGGCCCTCGGTGAATCCGGGACCGCCCGGCTCAGCCAGGTTGCGGTATTTGACCAGCCGCAATGAATGGCACGCCGAACAGACTTCTTTGTAGACTTTGTAGCCGCGCTGCAGCTGGGCCTGATCGAAGTGGCCAAGCGGGCCGGCGAAGCTCCACTTTTCGCGTGATGCGGCATGCTCGTCCATCTGCTGGGCGATTGCCGCCGCAGGCAGCAACATGGCAAAGCACGCAACTGCTGTCCGAGCCCAGACAGGCGATGCAACCTTGGGTGCGCCAATCATGATTGGTGTCGTTCCTTTGAAGATCATGGTTGGGCTCTAGCGCTTTTCGGCCGATGCGGCGGCGCCCGCGGGAACTCCGGCGCCGCTGCCCAACTTGCCGAGGATGGACTCGGTGATCGAATTGGGCATCGGGCGGGGCGTCTCGATGAGGCCAAGCAACGGCATCAGGATGAGGAAGTAGATGAAGTAGTAGGCCGAGAAAATTCGCGACCAGATGACGTACCAGCCCTCGGGCGGCTTGGCGCCGAGATAGGCAAGGCCAATGAACGAGATGACGAACAGCCAGAACGCCCACTTAAAGGCCGGGCGATACTTGGCCGATCGCACGCGCGAGGTGTCGAGCC
>JAYUAJ010000332.1:0-3965 GCA_043741375.1 Hyphomicrobiaceae bacterium
GTTCTGATCCCCGACACCATCGAGGAAGCCCTCGAGACGGCCAACGAAATCATCGTGATGCGAGATGGCGAGATCTCCGCGCGCCATGACTTGGGGGTCGAAGCCGGCCTGTCCGTTCAAGACATAATTGCGAGCATGATATGAACGATACAGCTGGACCTGCTGCAAACGGAGACGGTGCTTCTGTCTGGGGCACCGTGGCGGACAGAATTCGCCAAACGATGGCCGACAGTACCCGGCGGTCTGTCTTCTGGCAGACTTGGGGGCCCTTCCTTGTCTTTGCTGCGACGCTGCTCATTGTGTCGGTTCTAAATCCTGCCTATCTCGGCGGCAGGGGAATTTCGATCGTCAGCGAAGCTGCCGCTCCGATTATGCTCGTGGCGCTCGGGCAGGCGATGGTGTTGAACATCGGTTCGATCGACCTGTCGAACGCCTCCATCGGTCTGCTTGGTGCCATCCTGCTGGCGCTCGCTGTTCCTTCGTTCGGCTTTGCCGCGCTGATCGTGGTGCTCCTCATCGTCACGGTTATCGGTGCGATCAACGGGGCCATCGTCGCGTATGCCCAGGTGCCGTCATTTGCTCTCACACTGGGTACGTTCGGCATCCTCCAGGCCGCTGCGCTCGTAACGAGCGGGTCAGAGACAATCTATGTGTCCCAGCATCGCGAACTTGTCACCGTGCTCTACCAGTTCCGGCTGGCTGGCCTCCCGCTTACCTTCTGGTTGGGCGTTCTCGTCGCGATCCTGTATTGGGCTTTGCTTCGCTACACCCGTGTTGGCCTGGGCATGACCGCGATGGGCAAGAACGAGCCGGGCGCCATCTTCTCGGCCGTTCCGACGCGATGGCTGAAGGTTCTGGCGTTTGCCATTTCGGGCTTCACGGGTGGTTTGGCCGGCCTCAGCATTGTCGCCCAGGCGGGATCGGCTTCCGCAAGCGGGCTGGGCAGCGACCTGCTTCTGCCCGGAATCGCCGCCGCACTCGTCGGCGGAACGGCAATATCGGGCGGGCTGACCAACCCGATCAACGTAGTGTTCGGCGCCTTGACGGTAGCGTTCGTCCCGATCGCAGTCCAGGCCATCGGCGTCAGCGCGCAGGCCCAAAGCCTCGTCTATGGCTTTTTCATCATTGGTGTCGTGGTGCTGACCACCAATCGAGCGCGTGACGCGATTATCAAATAGAAGGCGAGGAGCGGCGCCTCGCGCGCCAGCGATGGGTCTGTCCAAAGACCGGGTGCCGGATCGTATTGGAACCGATCTCGATCCGGCTGCCATCCTGGCGTGAAAGCGCGAAGCCAATCATCTCGCCGTGCTTGCCCTTCCGGCTGATGAGCGCGAGTTTTGCGCGCAGCCCGCCCATCCGTCACCTGTGTTCCAACAGATACGCCGCCGTGTGTTCATCGGTGACGAGGACGGTGATGAAGCCGCCGCGCAGGCCGGCGCGGACGACCTCCTGTTTGTGGTCGCCGCCTGCCACCGCTAGACGCTGCGGAATTTTTTTCAGCTCCTCCAGTGTGATCCCCGTCGGATTGATCGATGGCGGGAGTTCGACCGGTTTGCCGTTGCGATCGATAAAGCGGCAGGCGATGTCGCCAACAGCACCATGCCGGCGCAAGAACTCCTCCTGCTCGTCGGTAATGTAACCGAGTTTGAACATCGTGGTTTCGTGATCCACCGAGCCCATGCTGAAAACGACAATCGACGCCTTGCGGGCAAGTTCAAGCACATCCCCAATGCCGGGGACGCTGGCAAGGCCGAGCGCGGTCGCTTGATCTTGAACATAGACCGGCGCATGTAGCGCCCGCGTCGGCGCGTTGAAATATTGGCCCAACTGCTTGGCGACTTCGTAGGTGTTGGTGCCTCGCGTGGCGTTGTGCAGACCGCCAACCAGGGCCACCATCTGCGCTCTTGCTACCGGTTGCTGGCCGACGAGAGAATCGGCCATGGCCTGCAGTGTTGTTCCCCAGCTCACTGCCACGATCGAATTGTCGGTCACCATCTCGACCAGCAATTCGGCTGCGACGCGCCCGAGCCAACGCTTTTGCGTTGAGTCGTCGCCGGAGTCGGGAACAATACGGACTTTTCGCAAGCCGTAAGCGTGCTCCAAATCGCGTTCGGTCTTGAATGTGGCCGAGGAAACATTCAGGGAGATCTGAACCAGTCCCTCGTTCTTGGCGCGCTGCAACAGGCGTGTGACTGTGCTGCGGCTCAAGTCCATTTCGTTGGCAATCTCAGACTGCGTCAAATTCTCGTGGTAGTAGAGCCACGCCGCGCGAGCAGCTTCGCTGCCCTTTTTGTCGAATTCGCTCATCGGGCCGAACTACCTCCATAGCATTGCAATCATTTTTCCCATCTGATACAAAAACTCAAGCATAAAAAGTTTGCGTCTTTAGGGCCGCAAACTGAAGAGAACGATAAACCTATGCTGATCGGACTCGATCTCGGAACATCAATGATAAAGGCAGCCGCTTTCTCGCTCAAAGGCGAGAGTTTGGCGGTCGCATCACGTCGTCCCACTCTCCGTTATCTCAGCGGCGAACGCATCGAGCAGGATTTCGAGGAGGTCGTCAACGCCGTCGGCGCTGTGGTCAAGGAAGTGCTCAACGCCACGCATGAAGTGCCGGTTGCGGTGGGCATCACGGGTCAGGGTGACGGACTCTGGCTGCTCGACGAACTCGGTTACGCGGTTCGTCCCGCCATTTCGTGGCTGGACGGACGCGGCAAGCCCGCCCTGCAGCGCTGGATCGACAGCGGCGCCTATGAGGCGGTGTTTCGCCGCAATGGAAACGCTATGTTCGCCGGCTGCCATGCGCCATTTATGGCCGCGCTCGCCGAGAGTGAACCAGAGTCCTTGAAGTCCGCGGCGACAGCCAGTTACTTGAAAGATGGAATTCTTCAGCGTTTGACCGGAGTCCGGGTCACCGAGGCATCGGATGCCTCGCTGCCGTTTCTCGACGTGCGGACGCGGCGCTATGATCCGGAAATCCTGCGACTGCTGGGACTGGAGCAATTCGCGCATCTGCTCGCGCCAGTCGCGCCCTCGCCGGGCAAGGCCTATCCCTTGACTGCGGCGGGAACAGCTTTGACAGGGCTTCCCGAAGGCGTGCCTGTGCATGCCGGGCCCTTCGACCTGCCGGCATGCGCCATCGGCGCAGGTATAAACAAGGTCGGTGATGGTCTGATCACGATCGGCACGACCTTGGCCTGTCAGGTAATGGTCGACAAAGTCGATGTCAGCGGCGAGCCCATGGGGATGACATTATGCATGCCCACGGCTGGGCGCTGGATGCGCGCAGCTCCCGCCATGGTGGGCACGGCCGCGCTGGACTGGACGCTGGCCATGGTTGGCGCCAAGCAGGAGGATCTGGAAGGCTTGTTGGCCGCGAGCGAACCTGGAGCGCGCGGCGTGACCGGATTGCCCTACTTTGCTGTCACCGGCGAGCGGGCGCCGTTCTATGATTTGTCCGCGCGCGGCCAATTGGCCGGCCTCACCACCAGCACGACGCGCGCCGATATCGTCATGGCGGTTTGTGAATCTGTGGCCTATGCCGCCCGACATTGCATAGAGGCCGCGGGTTTCGATGGCCGGCTTTCAGTCTGCGGCGGCGGCGCCGGATCGCGCGTTTGGTGTCAGATGATCGCTGACGTCCTGCAGACCCCGATTCATATCGCCCGCCGGCCCGAAGTCGGCGCGCGCGGCGCGGCGATCGCGGCGATGGATGTGGTCGGCATCGCCTATGATTTCGAGGCCTGGACCCGCTCCGAAGCCGTCATCGAGCCGCAGTCCAAAAACGCCCGGCATTACCAGGACGGTTTTGCCTATTATCTGGAGACGGTCGAGACCGCGCGGAAATTGTGGCATAGCCCGACCCGTGAGTGCCTTGGGAACAATACGACGTAGTGATCTTCCGGCGCGCGATATGGCGGCCGCAGCACCTGAACCTATCCATCCGTCCGCACGGACGGCGC
>JAYUAJ010000333.1:0-3960 GCA_043741375.1 Hyphomicrobiaceae bacterium
GGGCTTTCGCATCGCCATTCTCCTGGATGGTGAGCGACGCCGAGGTGTGACGTAGAAAGAGCGTCAAGAGACCGTCGCGCGCTCTTATTCGCTCCAACCAGGCAGCCACTTTTTGGGTCAGGTCCAGCATCGCTGGACCGGCCACTTCGATTGTCAGCTCAAGCCGTTCTTGCGTCAGCGGGGTCATGGTTGGTCGCGCTTGTCACAGCGGGGTCGACTGGTTCGGCTCCTTGCGCATCTCTTCGACCAGCCCCTTGAAACGTTTAATCATCCGCTCAAGGAAATTGAATGCCTTGTCGACTTGCTTGTCGTCCGGGACGTTTAGTTCGAGCGACCTCTGGTCGACGGCAGGGGCAGCTGCATCCCAACTGTCAATTTTCGACTGCAGCCGGTCGATCTCGGCCTGCATTGCCGCTCGCTCGTCAGGGGTCGACTTGCAGACTAAGTTGGACGGGATGCCCGTACACTCAGATATTTGGCCGGATTGAGTGTCCAGCCGCACGAAACCGGCGCCAGAGGGGCTGAGCGTGAAACGGCCTTGCACGGATACCTCCGCAGCGGATGCGCCAGTGATGGCGCCAGCGATGGAGATTGTCGTCAAGCTGACCATCAGCATCAATACACGCATGGCACGCTCCGCCCTGTTGCGCCCGGAACTCTAGACTACGATAGACCGTATGTTGCAGTGCAGCAATACGAAATTTTATCAGAGCGCCATCCCGCGCACATCGACGAACTTGCCCGCCAGCGCGGCGGCAGCAGCCATCACCGGCGACACCAAGTGGGTGCGGCCCTTGTAGCCCTGGCGGCCCTCGAAATTGCGGTTCGAGGTCGAGGCGCAGCGCTGACCTGGCTTGAGCTGATCCGGGTTCATGCCAAGGCACATGGAGCAACCCGGCTCGCGCCACTGGAAGCCGGCAGCGAGGAAGATCTTGTCCAGCCCCTCGGCCTCGGCTTGCGCTTTGACGAGGCCCGAGCCCGGCACGATCATGGCGTAGGCGAGCGTGTCGCTCACCTTCTTGCCGTCCACCACCTTGGCGACCACGCGCAAGTCCTCGATGCGGCCGTTGGTGCACGAGCCGATCCAAACCACGTCCAATGGCACGTCCGTGATCTTGGTTCCGGGCTTCAGGCCCATGTAATCCAGCGAGCGCTGCATGGCCGCGCGCTTGTTCTCGTCGGCCACCTTGGCCGGATCGGGCACCGCGCCATCGATGGTCAGTACGTCTTCGGGCGAGGTGCCCCAGGTGACGATGGGCGGCAGCTTGGCGGCGTCGAGCACGATCTCGCTATCGAAATGCGCGCCCTCGTCCGAACGCAGCGTTTCCCAGTAGGCCATGGCCTTGTCCCAGGCCTCCGCCTTCGGCGCGCGCGGGCGTCCCTTGAGATAGCTGAACGCCGTCTCGTCCGGCGCGATCATCCCGGCTCGCGCGCCACCCTCGATCGACATGTTGCAGACCGTCATGCGGCCTTCCATGGACAACCTGCGGATGGCTTCGCCAGCATATTCAATGACATGCCCGGTGCCGCCGGCCGTGCCGATCTTGCCGATGATGGCGAGCACGATATCCTTGGCCCCGACATGCTTGGGCGGCGTTCCATCCACGCGCACCAGCATGTTCTTGGCCTTCTTCTGGATCAGCGTCTGAGTGGCGAGCACATGCTCCACCTCCGAGGTACCGATGCCATGCGCCAGCGCCCCGAACGCGCCATGGGTCGAGGTATGGCTGTCGCCGCAGACAATGGTCGTCCCCGGCAGCGTGAAACCCTGCTCGGGCCCAACGACGTGAACGATGCCCTGGCGCTTATCCAGCTCGTTGAAATATTCGATGCCGAATTCCTTGGCGTTCATCGCCATGGTCTCGACCTGCGTCCGGCTCTCGGCGTCCGCGATGCCTTTGGAGCGGTCGGAAGTCGGCACATTATGGTCAACCACGGCGAGCGTCTTTTCTGGCGCGCGCACCCTGCGCTTGGTCATGCGCAGGCCTTCGAAGGCCTGGGGCGAGGTGACCTCATGCACAAGGTGCCGGTCCACATAGAGCAGCGCCGTGCCATCGGCCGCCTCATGCACGAGATGGTCGTCCCAGATCTTGTCATAGAGCGTGCGGGCTTTGGTCGTCGCGGTCGCCATGGGTCTCGGCCTTCGGTCGCTGGGTCTTGGGATGGACTGGTTCGCGCCTTGATAGCCGCTTCGGGCGCGCCTCGCAAATGGTGAGCTTATGAGACAACAAGTTCAAAGCAGCCAAGACTCAACAATTCAGTTTGGATGCTTCATTGGTTCTCGGTTGGAGTCCATATACGTCAGCTCGATCCCGAGGGAGGCAGCAAATTTCGTTAGCCAGGCTCGCCCCTCGCAGGCAGACATTGGCGGGGAGCATTCGGCGGCGCAGCCGCCGTGAGGTGGCAAGCCACACACTTGAATGATGTTCAAGTAGCCGACGCATCGTTTGGTCACCGGGTTCCGGAATCCAGGACCACCCTTGCAGCCGCATCCCAGGCATTTGCCGCCACACTGTGGCGGTCGAACATGATTGTCGACCCGGTTGACTTTGCTCGCCAGCGCCTTGCGAAGCTCGGGCGTAATCACCGGACAGACAGCGAATGTGTCCTCCCAAGCCGGACCAGGTTCGGCTTTCGAGCCTGCCGCAGGTTCGGGCTGCTGACCATCAAGTGGCCCCGCGGCAGCTGCGCCGATCATCGCCAAAAGCGCCCAAACCAGAAATGCAACGCCCCGCACTGAAAGCACTCGCTAGCTGTTTTGTACGGTCGAGGTTAACCGATCGCTGATCCAGGTCAATCGTGCGAACGCAGAGCGTATGCCTCAGGCGCCCGCGTACCGCCGCCCGGCCGCGATCAGCTCGTGCACGATGCCGGGTTCGCTCATGGCGTGGCCGGCGTCGGGGACGATGCGGAAATCGGCTTCGGGCCAGGCGCGCGACAGTTCCCAGCCGATCTTCAGCGGGGTGCACATATCGTAGCGGCCGTGTACGATGGTGCAGGGGATATTCCGTATTCGCCCTACGTCGCGCAGCAGCTGATCGTCGGTTTCGAAAAAGCCCTTGTTGACGAAGTAGTGGCACTCGATGCGCGCAAAGGCGATGGCGTAGTCGTCGGCGCCGAATTGGCGGACGCGCTCGGGGTCGGGGATGAGGGAGAGGGCCGAGCCTTCCCACATGCTCCAGGCTTTGGCGGCGGCCAGGCGCGTCTTCGCGTCCGGGCTGGTCAGGC
This sequence comes from Hyphomicrobiaceae bacterium, assembly GCA_043741375.1. GTDB lineage: Bacteria > Pseudomonadota > Alphaproteobacteria > Rhizobiales > Hyphomicrobiaceae > JANYHF01. The sequence continues at coordinate 3,229 of JAYUAJ010000333.1, forward strand.
GCTTGTAGTAGGCCGCGATCATGTCGCCGCGTTCGGCAGCCGGGATGTGGTTGACGTAGGCCTCGAAAGTATCAGGATAAACCCACTCGGCGCCGCCTTCCTGGTAGAACCAATTCAGCTCGCTACGGCGCAGCGTGAAAATTCCACGCAGCACCATATCGAGGACGCGCGTAGGATGCGACTGCGCATAGGCCAGCGCGAGTGTAGAACCCCAGGAGCCGCCGAACAGCTGCCAGCGCTCGATGCCGAGGTGCTCGCGCAGGTGCTCCATGTCGGCGACCAGATCCCAGGTGGTGTTGTGGTCGAGGCTGGCGTGCGGCGTCGATCGCCCGCAGCCGCGCTGATCGAACAAAACGATGCGATAGCGCTCTGGATCATGGTAGCGCCGCATGGTGGAATTGGTGCCGCCACCGGGCCCGCCGTGGATCAGCAACACCGGTTTGCTGCGCTTGTTGCCGGATTCCTCGAAATAGACATCGTGGCCGTCGCCGACCGCGAGGTGTCCGGTGCGATTGGGCTCGATGGCGGGGTACAGCGTCAGACGTGCGTCATGCGTCATGGGATGGGCAAGCTCCAAGTCAGTTCGACGAAGACTAAGCGAGGAAGCGCGCTGCGCCAATGGCAAGAATGCCGAATGCGCGCGCTGCGCTCAGGGTCCGGGAGGGGCCGCGAGACGGGCCAGCCGGATCTCGCGATCATGTACTGTTTCGCCGCCGGGCACCCGCAAATCGC